>CALBDR010000105.1 GCA_937927525.1 uncultured Candidatus Melainabacteria bacterium | reverse complement strand
ATATTATAGTGATGGTTCTGTATGGACAGCTTTAGTAACATCTGAGAATCCTAACTTCTTAAGACAGACGCTAGCAGACGAAGCAGTAACCGTAGATGATCAAGGCTTGATCACAGGATCAGTTACTACTACTCAAGATAATGGAGCTATCACGGCTACAGTTACTTCCACTGATGATAATGGTAGTCAGCTCTCTATTGTAAACAAAGGTGCCTTAGGAGACATTTATGTAGATCCTAATCAGTTTACATTTACCTACTACGACGGTGTAACTCGTGGTGGTGTTAAGCACATGCGTGCTGACATGAACAACATTCAGCTAGACAGTAAGATAGCTAACAATGTTAACTTATGTTTGTACTCGCTCTCTGGAAATCATACTACTACTGTAACCACTACAGACGAACTAAATGTTATTCCTTGGAACAATGATGTTCAGGTAAACACCAATGTAGCAGAGAGAGAATCTGATGGTACATTTACAGCTAAGAATGCTGGAAAGTATCTTATAAAGATTAAAGGCAATCTTACAGCTGCAACATCTTTCTGGTTAGGTTATGGAACTCTTTACCCATCAGATTCGTTAATTCCTATTTACAAAGTTGCAGGACTGGTAGGTAATGAGAGTACTTGGAAGTACTTTGCTAATACATCTACATTCGACCACGAAACTATTTTGACTGTTAATAACAACAGCGATAGAATCGTTTCATATATATTCATGGATACATTAATGGAAAATGTGACTATCGATTCTGCTACAACAGGATCAAGAACACCACCTGTGATTAATTCTGGAGACTTACAATCAACCACTCTCAGAATCGAATACTTAGGACAATAACTTAGGAGTTATAAATGGCTAAACAGCTACAACTTAGGAGAGGTACAACTTCAGAGCATGCCACCTTTACCGGGGCTGCTGGTGAAGTGACTGTCAACACAACAACAAACGGACTAGTGGTTCACGACGGCACTACTGCAGGAGGTCATACAGTAGGCATTGGACTTTCTGGTCTTGCTAACGTTGCTTACTTTACGTCTAGCGATACGTGGACTAAACCTACTGCTTCTAACTTTGCTTTTGTTAGAGTTACTGCTCGAGGTGGCGGCGGAGCTGGCGGTGGAGGTAATGGTTCTTCAAGACCTGCGACAGGCGGCAACCAAGGTGCTCTCGGTGTTGTTATTATTCAAGCTGCGGCATTAAGCTCTACGGAAACTGTTACTATTGGATCTGGTGGTGCTGAGAGAACAACTGCAGGATCTGGTGCTAATGGGGGAGATACATCGTTTGGCTCTCACATTACAGCAAGAGGCGGAATGGGTGGTCACTATTCTTCTTCAAACTATGTCCCTCAGTCCGGTATTGATAATGATGCTTCTGGCATTTCTAACGGCGAACCAGCAAAAGCCACAGGCACTGGTGTAATTAACTTTGGTGGACATCCCGGTCAACATACTGATTACTACTACAATAACGCCACCCAAATAGTCGGTGGTAATGGCGGCGGTTCTGGAGCAGGACACGGCGGTACGCAAACCACTAGCAAAAACACAGCAGACGGCCCGGTCGATGCTGTCGGCAACGATGGCGCTGGAGGAGGCGCTTCTCCAAGCGCTGCTGTGGCTAGAGCATCCGGAGCAGGTGCTGATGGTTATGTAATGATAGAGGAGTTTTACAGTCAATGAGTAGAT
>CALBDR010000104.1 GCA_937927525.1 uncultured Candidatus Melainabacteria bacterium | reverse complement strand
CCAAGCACGTTTACGAAAAGCCTGAAGAATACTTTACTGAGTCTATAATGGAAAAGATCGAAGAAGCCGTTGCAGAGGAGTTTAAGTACGGTCAATGATTGAGGATTTGATCCTAACAAATTTGGCAGTAAATGAGGAGTACTCTAGAAGGGTACTCCCGTTTATTGAATCGACTTACTTCAGCACGAAAAGTCAAAAGATTACTCTTAAGATGATAAAGGATCATATCGAAAAGTACAACGTAAACCCAACCAAAACATCTTTGATCGTTGATCTTGAAGAGATAGACAGCATTTCTGAAGATGATTTCAACTCAATCAAAAATATGATCACAGGATTTAAAATTGACGATGATGTCGATCTTGAATGGTTGGTCAATTCAACCGAGAAATTCTGTCAGGAAAAGGCTGTCTACAATGCTTTGATGCAGTCTATTGAGATTGTTGATGGTCAGAATAAAACCCTGAACAAGGGTGCAATCCCAAAAATCTTGACTGATGCTCTGGCTGTGTCTTTCGATACGGATGTTGGTCACGATTATATTGAAGATGCTGAAAAGCGTTACGAATTTTATCACCGTAAGAACGATAAGATTCCCTTTGACATTGATCTTTTCAATACCATCACCAGAGGCGGGTTTGAGAATAAAACTCTCAATGTCTTTATGGCAGGACCGAATGTCGGTAAATCTTTGACGATGACTCATTTTGCTGGCGCTCATCTGGCTATGGGAAAGAACGTCCTTTACGTTACTATGGAAATGGCAGAAGAGAAGATTTCAGAGAGGCTTGATGCAAACATTCTTGATGTTCCGATTGAAGACCTCATACAACTTACCAAAGAAAACTTTCTTTCAAAGGTTAGAAAGTTTGGTGCAAAAACAACAGGCAAACTGCTCACTAAAGAGTATCCCACGTCTCAGGCAAACGTGAACCACTTGAGGGTGCTTTTAAATGAGATCAAGTTGAAGAAGAAGTTTTGGCCTGATATCATTTATGTTGACTATATCAACATCATGAGTTCTTCTAGGATTTCTGCAGGAAATGGGGCCAATTCGTATACAATTATCAAGAGTATTGCTGAAGAACTGAGGGGTCTTTCTGTCGAACACGGACCTCCTGTTGTTACTGCTACCCAAGTAACAAGGTCTGGCTTCAAAAATTCTGATATTGATATAGATGATGTTGCTGAATCCTTCGGCCTTCCTGCAACAGCCGACTTTATGGTTGCTCTAACACGAAACGATGAGCTTGATGAACTTGGTCAAATTATGGTTAAGCAGCTTAAGAACAGATACGCAGACAAGAACAAAACAAAAAGGTTTGTTGTTGGTGTTGATATGGAAAAGATGAGACTATACAATGTTGATAATTCAGCTCATGAGGGTGTAATGGATTCTCCAGTGTTTGATAACACGAATACTGCTGAGAAGTTTAATATGGACAAATTTAAGGATTTTATGTAGTGAATAAGGTAAAACTTCTTGCAATGACTCAGCCTGAAAAAGATTCAGGGATTCCAGACTCTTCTGGTCTTATTGCATATTGTGCAAGAGTGAGTAACCCTGACAATCAGGGTAACTACGAAACAGCGCCAAGATTGATTGATTATCTGATCAAACATGCCCACTGGTCTCCTTTGGAAATGGTGAATCTTGTTTTTGAGATTGATTGTCCGAGAGACATTGCACGGCAGATTTTACGGCATAGATCCTTTTCTTTCCAAGAGTTCTCTCAAAGGTATGCTGAAACTACTCAACTTGGTATGACAACTAGAGAATTCAGACTACAAGATGAAAAGAACCGTCAAAATTCTATTGAGATGGAGGATGAAGAATTAAAGAACCAGTGGGAGGCAAAGCAGAAGCAGATACAGCATGAAATTGTTATGGCTTATAAGTGGGCTTTGGAAAATAACATGGCTAAGGAATGTGCTAGGGTTATTTTGCCTGAAGGTATGCAGATGACTCGAATGACGATGAACGGGACATTAAGGTCTTGGCTGCATTATCTTGATCTTAGACAGGCTAATGGCACTCAGAAAGAACACACCGAAATTGCCATGTTGATGAAGCCTAAGATTAGCAAAAAGGTTCCTATTGTTGCTAAATGGATAAATAGAACATAGGATAAAAATATTGGAGTTGTAAATGGCCCTACAAATAAGGAGAGGTTTGGAAGCTGATCGTCTTAGCATTACTCCTGATGTAGGCGAGCCTATCTTTACTACAGACACTAGAAGAATTTTTGTTGGTGATGGTGTAACTGCTGGCGGTATTCTTGTTGGCGATCAATTGACTAATGCATACGCCACTTCCACGTTTAGTTCCAATGCCTATTTGCAAGATGCGTTAGCAGCAATACCAACAGCTGATGTTACTAATACATACTTACAATATTTTGTAAGTGAAGAATTGACTAATTTAATAGATTCTGCTCCGGAGACATTAGACACTCTTAATGAGTTAGCTGCTGCACTTAATGACGACCCTTCATTTGCTACATCTGTTTCTACATCTATTGGTTTACGAGCAACTAATACATATGTGAATTCTACCTTCAGCTCTAATTCTTATTTGCAAATTTTAGTTAACAACATAAATAACCAGTTGCTTACAGTAGACGCTGTAACTCTTGATGGTATAGATTCAACTGGATTTACAAGTAATAATTATGTCCAAGGTAGATTGGCTTCTAATAGTTATATAAAAGATAACTTTACTACCAATGGATATATTACATCCACGTTCTCTTCAAATAATTATATTATTAATATTGTTAATACAAAAGCTACTAACTCATATGTTAACTCTACGTTTACATCAAATAATTATGTAGATGGTAGATTTACGTCTAATAGTTATATTGGTAATACATATAGTTCTAATAGTTATGTTCAATCTTATATTTCTTCTGAGATAGCTGGTGTTGTAGGATCAGCCCCTTCTGGTCTCAATACTCTTGGTGAACTTTCATCTGCTATTGGAAACGATCCAAGTTTTTCTTCTAACGTGACTAATAGATTTGGAATTAGAGCAACTAACACGTATGTAAATGATACGTTTAGTTCTAATTCTTATCTGCAAGCACAGCTCTTAGCTTTTGAGGAAGGAGAAGTATCAAACAACTACATCCAGCCTATATTAAATTTTAAGGCTACTAATACTTTTGTTATTGGAACATTTAGTTCAAATGCATATCTGCAAGCTCAGTTAAACTTATTTGAACAAGGTGAGGTTTCTAACAACTACTTACAGCCACTGATAGATTCAAAAGCAAGCAATACTCATGTTAACAACATAGTAGCTATCAGAGCAACTAATACTTATGTTAACGAT
>CALBDR010000103.1 GCA_937927525.1 uncultured Candidatus Melainabacteria bacterium | reverse complement strand
CTTTCTTGCGTGGAGAAAACACGAGGAGCATTGAATCTAATTGAGTTAATACTCTCTCTATCAGCACCCAATGTCGATCTCGATACAGTAGTAGCTGTTATAATGTTATTAGACGTAATAAATTCTCTAGCGCCGTTACCTTCTTCACCGATAGTCTCTCTATATCTAACTCTAACAATATTACCAGTAGTTAGTTTCTTACCAGTCACATCGTTTCCAAATTCTATTTCATACTTATTATCACCAAATCCTTGAACAAAAAATACTGGAGAGTTTGGAGTAAGATTAAACAAATTTTCAGCTTTTAGGAAAGTGGTATTAGATAAGTCAGACAAACTATTTTGTACAGTAACATCAACACTATCAATATCTACGTTAGATGATGAAATCACTAACTTAGTATCTGATGTTCCAATATTAAAATATTCGGATACAACACTTCCTTCGTAAATAGTTACATTATTAGCTATAAAGTTTCCAGTGCCATCGTTAATAGCTACAATGTCGCTGTCAGTAGAGAAGGTAAGTGTGTTAGCGCCAAGCTCTGAAGTAAAGGTAGTAAATTTATCTATAATAGCATTACCGTCTAGGGGATTACCTCGTAACGATAAATTAACCACAGCTTGTGATGAGTTCCTAGATCTTGGAGTATAATTTAATTCTTTAGCATGAGATACTACAGACTCTTTAAGTTGTGCTGTATCTAGAAATGATTCAGAACCAACCTGGTTCAAATAGTATGCATTAATGTATGTATTGTATGTTAAGAGGTCCAAAATGGCAGCCATATTAGAACCTTCAAAATCAAAATCCTTAAACTGATTTTGAGTTCTAAGATAAGTTTTAAGATCTTGTTTCAAGGAGTCAAAATCTAGCTCTCCAACTGAAAGATATTGTTCTGCCATTTATCTTACTCTCTCTAACACTAAATTAAGACTAACTTCGTTCTGACTATTTATTGGAGTAAATGTAATAGTTACTAATAATTCGTAATCGTCAATACTCTCTCCAGTGTTAGTGATATCAACACTTATAACGTCAATTCTAGGCTCAAAGTTTTTTAATTGAAGTTTAATCTCCTCTTCAATAGCAAATCTAACAATATCACTATCTGGTTCAAACAAGTAATGTCTTACATGAGATCCAAAATTAGGATCTAGGTTTCTCTCACCTTTGTTAGTACTAATAATATTTCTAACTGATCTTTTTATAGATTCTAGATTACTAATAGTCAAAACATCATCAGACGATGGACTTTTAGTAAACATAGTATCCAAGTCAGAAAAATAAATGTCTTTTACTATTGGAGATCTCATTTAAATACCTTAATTTCCTGAAAGTAGTTTTCTTTTTCTTTCGTTAATTGCAACTGTTATGCTTGGTTTAGAATAAGTAGTCCTGTCAAATCGAAGCCTATCAAATAAACAAAATTCCAATAAAAACTCAAAGACCCTATAAGCAACATGAGCCGGTTCATCTGGAAAATTAAACTCAGCTGCATTTCCTTTAACAAAATCTGATACAATTTCATCTGGATTTATATTCTCAGTAGTATTTGTTTGAACAAGACCTAGCTGTATTGTAGGAACAATATCTAAGAAATCCGTAGCTGGCTGTAATGCTTCTATACATAATCTTTGTAAATTGTTATATAAAAATTTATTATCATATACGTGTCCTTGGTGTACTAACGAAAATTGTATTAGTTTTTTTGCTCTGAAATTTTTAGATAATAGAGGAT
>CALBDR010000102.1 GCA_937927525.1 uncultured Candidatus Melainabacteria bacterium | reverse complement strand
CTCTTTGACCTTTTTCTTAGAAAGGAATGCAATTGTCGAAGCAGCATACTTGAGTCCTGACCCTCCACCCATAGCTTGTGTAGGAACATAAGAACCAACAACCTGATAGATATGATTGGTAATGAGTAATGGAACTTTTGATCTAGCAAGTTTCAAGGTGAGCGTTCTAAAAGTTCCTTTAATAACCTGAGATCTTGTCATGTCTCGGGTATCTTTACCATCATGAGAGTCTTGTGTCTCTTTGTTGGTTGTCATCATACCCAAAGAATCAAGAACCATCATCATTGGAGGTTTCTCATCATCTTTTGTCGTCGCCGCGTTATATTTGTCGAGAAACTTTAAAGAGTGAGTACGAAAAGACTCAATAGTATCTGGTTCAGCTAGGATAACTCTGTTTACGTCAATCCCTCTCTCTTCCATCATCTGTTTTGTTACTGCAGCTTCTGTATCGTAGTAAACAACACCAGACTTAGGATTGGCATTCAAAAACTCTCGGACCGCAGATAACACAAAGAATGTCTTACCCGTTGCAGGGTCTCCTGCAAAGGCTGTTACCTTGTTATTTGGAATGCCACCGTAAAGACTGCCAGAAAGAACTGCATTCAACATGTAACAACCTGTGTCAATGTATCCGGTAAATTCAGCAGCTCCTTCACCATCAGCCAAAATACTACTATCGACATCTTTTACTTCGTCAGCAAGATTTCTAAAAAAATCACTCATCACAAACTCCTATAAAAATGGAAGGGTGTTTCTCTTTTCATGTTCCCATCCTACAGCATTGAGGATGGTTTTCATAGGCTCAAGATAGCCTTTTTCGAACTGCATTCTGTAGTCTACATAACTTTCTAATTCAAGCTCCCTCGGCAACCCAGATGGACATGAAATCACATTTTCTTTAACAGGATTAGGGAGTTTGAGATAGCAGAATTTTACTTTATCCGAATCATTTATTAGTTCATAAAGATTAGTGAGTTCAAGATCCTCGATAGCTTTATTGTAAACCAAAGAGCCTCTTACAGCAATTGGCGTACCTTTTTTATAGATAGTCGTAGTATCTTTATACTTCTTTACGTTGTTTGCAGATCTAGGAAAAGCAACCTCGTCAAAGGAATGGTTAGAATATTCCCTTTTTAGTTTTGAAATAAACTTCATCACTTCTTTCTCGTCCGTATTCATGATTAGCCTGATGGTATCTGTAATGTACTTTCTACAGACTGTAGGTGTAGATGACTTGATTGCCTCAAGGCCCATAATCTTGAGTTTCGGTTCATCGTATACATCATTCTCGTTAATATACATATTGAGAATGTAACGCTTCTTTGCTGTCCAAATACCCTTATCTGCAATACATTCTCTCTTCATACTCATCTTTTGAGAATGCGCTCTAGTGTAATCAGCCAACTCTTGATAAGTTTTTTCGATAAATGGTTGGATTTTTTGGTCACAGACCTTATCCAAGAAACCGACAATTTTCTTTTTTGGTACTTCAGATACGTCACCGAAAGTACGCTTAACCAACTTATCAAAAACAACATAAACAGAGTCAGTATCTGACGCAATAATGAAGTCTTCATCAGTAGTCCCTAAAACTTTATTGAGATAGGCATTCAGTTTGTTTTGTATCCACCTGATAGCAAGCTGTCCAGACAAGGTAATAGACTCAGCATAACTATTGTTAAACCACCGGAACCACTCGTTAGCCAAAGCTCCATAAGCAGAGTTCAACTGAATCTTTTTAGCCATTTGCATATTGTGAAAACGTGTCATATCAAGCTTATATTTCTCTTCACCTGTCTCTTTATACTTCTTAGACGATTCCTTCATCATGTTCTTATATTTTACACGATCTTCGTACATCGTCTCCATAAGCTCTGCTAAAAAACCTTGCTTATCCTTAGAAAATACAAACCCAGATGCTGCCATAGCACAGTTAGCTTCATCTAGTTGTTTTTGTATGGAATTCATATTACAAGTATTAGAAAGAATACTATCTACAGTAACACTTTTTCCTATATGTCCCCTAAATGTATCTGGAGAAATGTTGTACTGCATGATTAAGTGTGGATATAGAGAATCAAGGTCAAAAGAACACACCCACTCATACATTCCGGGTATAGGTTCTTTGACATATCCACCTTTAATTTTTTCTCCCTTTTCAACTTCCAAAGGCTTTCCCGGAATTACAATATTTTTCTGATAAAGATGATTATGGATAATCACATCCCACATTTTTACTGATGTTAAAGAATCTGAAAAATTTACCTTTGCATCATACGAAAGTGCATATACCAATTCCAATAGACCAAGTTTTTCGTCAAGTCTTTGGACCAGCTCAACATCTTTGATGTTGTACTCACAAAACTTTTGATAGTCGTTTTTATAAAGATTTAATAGAGACCCATGCTCCGAATAATCTAATTTATTTTCACCGAGTTCTACATTAGCAATAGTATCTAGTCTGTAATTCTCTTGTTGTTTATAGGTAAATTTCTTATACAGAACTAGGTAATCAAGAACAGTTAATCCTTTTACGTCTTTGACGGTATGTGTTTCTTGACCAAACTTTCCTCTTTTTGTAATAGTTTTTTCAAGAATTTCACCCCAAGGAGATAGCTTCAAAGCGGTCGAATTTCCGGCAACACGTTCGAACCTATTAATCATGTAGGGTATGTCGAACCCTTCCACGTTCCAGCCAGTAACAACATCAGGATTTATCTTTCTCCAATCCTCAACAAACCCAAGGATCAAAGATCTTTCATTTTCAAATCTCTTGTAGACAACATCATCCCTGTGTTTTATATATTCACCCATACCATAAAGATAATAGGTTCCATTGAAATACATCGTTATTGCAGTTATGGGTTTTAACGCTTCTCGAATATCTGGAAAGCCATCATCAGCAGCAATCTCAATATCGATATTCACAACACGAATATATTTTGAATTATAATCAATCTTATTTGGATAGTTTTGATTGATAAAAGGATACAGAGTTAATTCCATACCGTAATATTCACGATTGACAGTTTCGGATATTTCCCTTCTCACCGCATCAATATCTTGTCTACTACGGAAATTTTTCTTAACAACACCCCTACCATCTAAAGTCTTTAAAGTAGTTTGTGTTC
The DNA here is from genome assembly GCA_937927525.1 of uncultured Candidatus Melainabacteria bacterium. Taxonomy (GTDB): domain Bacteria; phylum Cyanobacteriota; class Vampirovibrionia; order LMEP-6097; family LMEP-6097; genus DT-14. The sequence goes on along the minus strand of CALBDR010000102.1, from coordinate 435 downwards.
CTTTTGAGGCAACCTCAAAATGGTAATATTCGACTTTGTGTTTTTCGAAGAAAGGCTTCCCATTCTCATAGCCACGAATATTGTAGAAACCTTTAATGTTGTCACACCGTGTGTAGAACTTCATACATTCTCCTTAGTTTCACAGATGTTAACACAGCCATATCCATTAAAAAAGCCCCCTTTCGGGGGCTTGGAACTACGACTCTATCTTATATTCTTTTGGCCGCTGTGCTTCAGGAATATTTTTGACAAGCTTGATCTCTAAAATACCTTGCCTCAATGTCACCGAACTTACCTCAACATATTCTCCCAACGTAAATTTCTTTTCGAAATTTTTCATCGAGATTCCACGATGATGGTAACTATAATCTATCTCACTACCTTCTTCTTTCTGTCTCTCGCCTGTAACGGTCAAGATTCTATTGGCAGTAGACC
>CALBDR010000101.1 GCA_937927525.1 uncultured Candidatus Melainabacteria bacterium | reverse complement strand
ATTTACTTGTGATTGGTGGTGGGATCACAGGAGCTGGAATAGCCTTAGATGCTATCTCTAGAGGCTTATCTGTGGCTCTTCTTGAAAAGGGAGATTTTGCTAGTGGAACTAGTTCAAAATCCACTAAGCTTATTCATGGTGGTTTGCGCTATCTCAAGCAATTTGACTTTGCTTTAGTTCATGAAGTTGGAAGTGAAAGAGCTGTCGTTCATAAGCTTGCTCCTAATCTCGTTAAACCAGAAAAAATGTTATTGCCCCTTGTTAAAGGTGGAACTTATGGAAAGTTATTAACTTCTTTTGGTCTTTCTCTCTACGATTTCTTAGCTGGAGTTAAAAAAGAAGAGTGCCGTAAAATGCTTTCTAAAGAGGAAACACTGCAGGTAGAACCATTGTTAAATGAAGAAAAGCTTTTAGGTTCTGGACTTTATTATGAATACAGAACTGATGATGCACGCTTAACTATCGAAATTATAAAGACAGCAGTTTCTTTAGGAGCAGACTGTGTTAACTATATTGAGGTTAAAGACTTTGATTACAGGCATGATGGATCACTTCACTATGTTAAATGTATTGATCATGAAACTAAAGACGAATTTAATGTCGAAGGTGAAATCATTGTAAATTCTGCTGGTCCGTGGGTCGATAAAATTCGCCTCAAGCAACAAAAAAAAGAAACATTAAATAAAAGACTACACCTAACTAAAGGTATTCACCTTGTGGTGGACAGGGATGTCTTTCCTCTTAATCAATCAGTCTACTTTGATGAACCGGTGAAGGGAAGGATGGTCTTTGCTATTCCTAGAGATAAAACTACATATATCGGTACCACGGATACGAACTATGAAGGTAGTTTAGATGATGTTCGTGTGGAAAAAGAAGATGAGGATTATGTTTTAGCTGCTGCTAATGCGATGTTCCCATCTCTTAAATTAAATTCTAGTCACGTTAAATCATCTTGGGCCGGATTAAGACCACTTATTCATGAAGAAGGTAAATCTCCAAGTGAACTTTCTAGGAAAGATGAAATTTTTGAATCTGAAGATGGTTTAATATCTATTGCAGGTGGAAAGCTTACTGGTTATAGAAAGATGGCTGAGCGTATTGTCGATAAAGTTCTAAAAAAATTAATTAAAAACAATCTTAAAGAGAAATTCATTAAATCTAAAACTAAAAATCTAAAGCTACTTTCATCTGATTTTGATTCTGAGCAAGCTATGGAATCCTTCAAGCAGACTTTAAAAGAGTATTTATGTTCATATTTTGACGATGAATTTTTTATAGATCATCTTTTTGATAACTATGGTTTGAATGCTACTAAAATACTTGATTACTTTAAACATCTTAAATTAGAACAAGATGCCATTAAAAATGATTCAGCGTTAGTTTTAGCTGAGCTTATTTATTCAATTGACTATGAGATGGTGAAAAGTACTTTGGATTTCTGTGAAAGAAGATCCTCTTTCTTATATTTTGACATTGAAAAAATCCGTAATCTTAAAGAACTTATTATCCGAGAGATGACAGCTAGACTTAATTGGAGTGATTTTAGGCAAGAGCAAGAACGTAAGCTACTAAATGAAGCTATAGATAAAAGTATTAGCTTTGCATAAGTTTTCTATACATGTGATAATTGACTTGTATCAAAGTCGATAATGGAAAATTTTCAAATAACATGGATAGATATAGTTATTATTGCTGTTTACCTAGTAGGGATAACTATTTATGGATTAAGCTTTGCTAAAAAGGAAAGCTCTGCCAAAGATTATTTTTTAGCAGGTGGAAAGATAGCTTGGCCTGTTATCGGTATATCATTAATCGGTGCAAATATTACTAGTATTACTCTAATAGGTTTACCTGGAGATGCATATAGTAAAGGGATCTCTGTTTTTAACTACGAGTGGACTGCTGCGATTATTTTAGTATTTATGTCGCTTTTCTTCATTCCTTTTTATTTGAGTTCTAAGATATATACTATTCCAGAATTTTTAGAGAGGCGCTATGACAGAAGGTCACGTATGTTCTTCTCAGCTTTAACTGTTTTAAGTAATATTGCTGTTGATATCGCAGGAACTCTCTATGGTGGTTACATCGTAGCTAAGCTTGTTCTTCCAGAGGCTGATCCGATATTAGTTATTTCTCTTCTAGCAATTGCTGCTGCTATTTATACTATCCCTGGAGGCTTAAGCTCTGTTATTTATACGGAATTGATTCAAACTATTTTACTTTTAGTTGCTTCTGGAATAGTTGCCTATGCAACATTTACTCAGATTGGTTCTTGGGAGAATGTCGTTAAAGTTACCCCTTCAGAAATGCTCAGCTTAATTAGACCTATTGATGATCCACATTTGCCTTGGACTGGTCTTGTTTTCGGAGTTACACTAATAGGTTTTTACTTTTGGGGAACTAATCAGTTCATGGTTCAAAGAACTCTTTCAGCAATTGACTTGAACCATGCTAGATGGGGCTCACTCTTCGCTGCATTTATTAAACTCCCGATTCTTTTCATGATGGTTCTTCCTGGGACTATGGCTAGATTTTTATATCCTGATTTGCCTAAGGGGGACATGGTTTTCCCTACTTTAGTATTTGATATATTGCCGGTGGGGCTAGTGGGATTAGTTATAGCTGGGCTTCTTGCCGCAATGGCTTCAAGTATGAGTGCTGCTCTTAATTCAGCTTCAACTTTACTTACTATGGACTATATTCGTTTAATTAAGCCTAATTGGACTAGTGATCAGCTTGTTAAAGCAGGAAAGTTTATTACTTTTATACTATTAATTGCAGCTATATTTACTGCAACTCAGATTACTAAATTTGATTCCCTCTTTACTTATGTCCAAATGGTACTTTCTTATTTAGTGCCCCCAATTGCTGTAGTTTTCATCTGGGGGATTTTTTGGAGGGGAGCTACTGCTAATGCAGCTTTCCTAAGTATGTTATTCGGGGTAATTACTGCTGTAATCTTGCTTATATTTAGAGATATTGGTTTTATTGCTGAAATTCACTATCTTCATAAGGCTCCAATTCTATTTTTTTTATCTAGTCTTGTTCTAGTGATTTTTTCTAAGTTAGATAAAAATAAACCATCCATAGATGTTCAAGAAAATTTCATCTGGTCTATTAATTATTTTAAAGAAGATATGAGGCATTTAAAAGGATTGCCTTGGTATAAGAATTATATTAATTTATCCGTTTTGCTTTTGATAGTTACTGCTGTTCTTGTTTATGTATATAGATAATAATTAATCTACGGATAGATTATTACCTGTTAAAATTACCTCTATTATGTTGAGTGCTAATAGTGGGATTTCAAATATATATAACCCCATAGGTATTTCAGGAAAGCTTGGTGGGACAAAAGCAGAGCTTGGTGTATTAGAGTTTATAGAAGAGTTGACTCAGCTAAAGCCAAGAAAAGCTTTTCACCAAATGAATTATACTACCATTGAAATGGATGGAAAGAAAACTTCTAATCCTGAAGCTGTAGCGAATGCCGTTAATGCGACACTTAGCAGTATTAAGAATTTTGCTTGTCAAGCTGAAAAAATTCCAGTGGTTTTGTCTGTCGCAGGGGTTCTTAACCCTATAAAAGATTCATTTAAACCCGCAAATATAAGGATGGAAGGGTACAGCGAGGGTGATTTAATAAATTTAGATGAATTTATTAAAAAAAGAGCAGAGGAACTAGGACTTGATCAAGAACGGTTTCAAACTATTCTACTTAATGATGGACCTATGAATTTGATTGCTGACCTAGAAGAGAAGCGAGATTCATTAAGTCTTCAGCCAGGTGATTTTATATATCATGCTGTACTTGGTTCTGGATTTGGTGGTGCTGGTTCTGTCCTGGGTTCAGTTAATAATAAAGCTGAATTAGTTTCATATAAAGCTGATGAACCTGGGCATGATGAAATGCCCTATAAGGATCATTTTCACGCTATTGAAGGTGAGTCTAAATCAAAATTTAAATCTTCATATTCTAGTAAGACTGGAATAGTGGAACACTATGCAGCAGGTGGCAGCTCTGAAGAGCATGGGTTGATGGGTACTTTGAAAAATATTAGAGAGCTTGTTGAGAATGACGAAAAAAAGGAGACGTTATATGAAGCGATTTCAAAACTAATTTCTTTTCTTAAGGAGCGATCTTTAACAATGTATCTTTTTAATAGGGATGATTTGGAAAAAAGTAAGCTTATTAAATCAGAGAAATTAGCCTCAAATGAAGAAATATTTGAGTTGGCTAGAGAGTATCCAGGTGAAAATGGAGATTTGTTTGCAAAAGTACTTACTTTATTTCAAGCATATAGAACGGGTCATGCTCTTGCTTATGCTGTAAATAAACAAGAAGTCAATAAACCAATTAAAATGCTTGCGATTAATGGTGGACTTCAAAAAGGCATAGAGTCTATACCTGAAGCTAAAAAAATACAATTTGATACATTAAATTATGAATTGAAAAATAAATATAATCATCCTGGGATTTTTGAAGATGATCCTGCTAGGCTAGTTTTCGTTGAGCATGAGAATGATGGAGCTACAGATCTTCTTAAAAAAATTATTCGTGATCCTGATTCTGTTGATAGAGTTCTTGAATTAACGAATACAGCAGATTAAAATACAGAAATATGATCTTTAAAATGGGCATATAATATTAATAGTTATTCTATATGTCGATTGATATAAATTCTCCTAATAGGCTTATAAATAGAGAGCTTTCATGGCTTGAATTCAACTGCCGTGTACTTGAAGAAGCAGCTAACCCTAAGACTCCATTATTAGAGAAATTAAAATTCTTAGCGATTTCTGACCGTAATTTAGATGAATTTTATATGGTTCGTGTTGCGGGTCTTAAAAGAAAAAAAGCAGCTGATATCGGTATAGTCAGTAAAGAGGGGCTGACTGTAACTGAACAGCTAGACTATATATATAAAAAATCTAAAGTTATTTTTAAAGATCAAAGTTTATGTTTTAATCATCTTTGTGATGAGCTTAAAGAGCAGGATGTAGAGATAATCAAATCTGTAGATTTACGAAAGAAAGAACTGGAGTGGTTAGAGGATTATTTCTTAAAGAAAATATTTCCAGCTATTACTCCTCTTGCGATAGATCCATTGCACCCTTTTCCTGTAATTCCTAATGATGCACTCTCTATAGTTTTAAAGTTGTTTGATAAAGAACATGATAAATTTCAGTGGTCTATAATCCCAATCCCTCAAAATATGCAGAGATTCATAAAAATCTGTGGTGAAAACAAAAGACTCTTACCAACAGAGGATGCTATCAGACTCTTTCTTCGAAAGGTAATGCCTAATTTTAATATAATCTCCTCTGGTTATATTCACCTGATTCGTGACAGTGAAATGGATATAGATGATGATTTAGAAGATGTCGAAGAGCTAATCGAAAGCTTTAAATCTGCTTTGAACAAAAGAAAACACGGTAGTGTAATTAGATTAATGGTTAATAAAGATATTGACATTGATTTGATTGAGTTTGCTACTAATGAACTTCATGTTGAGCCTGATGCAATTTTTGAAATTGATGGTCTCTTAAATTTATCAGATATAGAAGAGATTAGTATAGAAAATAAATCACAGTTTAAGTTTCGCCCTTTTAACCCAGCTGTACCAGATTATATAAAAGAATTTTCTGGAGATATGTTCGCTGTAATCAAGCACCGTAATGTTTTATTACATCACCCATATGAATCTTTTGATCCAGTTATTAATTTAGTGGAACAAGCTGCTAATGATCCTAATGTAATTTCTATTAAACAAACTTTATATAGAACTAGCGATAATTCTCCAATCGTAAAGGCACTTGCCCAAGCAGCTGAGCATGGTAAGTCTGTGACTGTAGTAGTTGAATTGAAAGCGAGATTTGATGAAGAGAAAAATATTCACGTTGCTCAGGTTCTAGAAGATGCTGGTGCTCAAGTTGTTTTTGGCTTTATGAAGTATAAAACTCATGTAAAACTTCTTCTAATAAGTAGAAAGGAAGAGGAGGAAATAGTTAACTATTTACATTTTTCTACAGGTAATTATCACCCTATCACGGCGAAAACTTATACTGATATTAGCTACTTCAGTGCTGATCAGGATTTAGCTCTAGAAGCAACTAAGGTCTTTAATTATATTACTGGTTATGTTCAACCAGCTAATTTGAAAAAGTTTAATATTTCACCTATTGCACTACAGAGAATAATTTTTGATTTAATTGATGTTGAAATTGAAAATGCTCAAGCAGGAAAGCCTGCTGGGATTTGGCTTAAGCTTAATTCTTTAGTAGATTCAAAAATTATTGATAAGCTTTATGAAGCTTCCTGTGCTGGAGTGAAAATAGAATTAGTTATTAGAGGTATTTGTTGTCTTAAACCTGGAATTCCTGGTCTTTCTGAAAATATTAAGGTTAGAAGTATTGTTGGGCGTTTTCTTGAACACTCTCGTCTAGTGTGTTTCGCTAATGGTGAGGCTTTGCCAAGTAGTAAATCTAAAGTCTATATATCATCAGCAGACTGGATGCCAAGAAGTTTTCATCGAAGAGTAGAAGCTATGATCTTAGTTGAAGATAAGGATATTAAGAAAAGAATCTTAGATGAACTAATGTATTTGAATTTGAATGATACAGAACAGACTTGGTTTTTAGATAGTGAAGGACACTATCATCGTAATGAAGATACTAATAAAAAAGCAATTAATATCCATAAAGAATTTATGGCAAGGGTTAAGGAGGAGCAATAATGGAGCATTTAGAACTTGATTCTTGTCTTTCGATTATTGATATAGGCTCAAACTCAATAAGAATGGTTATTTATGATGAAATAAGTAGCTTCCCTCGAATTATTTTAGATGAAAAAGCTGAATGTCACTTAGCCGATGGTATTGGTATTGATGGTCTACTAAAAGAAGAAAATGTTGAAAAAGCATTAGAGAATATTAATAGATTTGCGGCTCTTTTAGATTACGCTAAGATTATTAATAGAAATATTATTGCAACTTCTGCTTGTAGAGAAGCGAGTAACGCTGGAGACTTTGTTGCCAGTGTAGAAAAGATTTTAAAGGCTAAGGTTAATATCATTTCAGGTGAAAGAGAAGCCAAGCTCTCTGCTCTTGGAGTTTCTATGGAGATACCTCAGGCTTCTGGCTTGGTTGCTGATATCGGTGGTGGTAGTCTTGAACTCAGTATTCTTGATAATAAAACTGTTTCTGAATGCACAAGCTTTAAGCTTGGTTATCATTCAATGTATGATCTTGAACTGAAAAATAATTATACTGAAAAGCAGATGGAGACTTATATAAATGAAACACTTTTGTCGGCAGAATTTTTATCTAATAGTGAAATAACTAATTTGTATTTAGTTGGAGGGCGCTGGAAGCGTTTAGCTAGGCTTCATATGGAATTGAACTCCTATCCATTAAAGATAGTTGGTAACTATGAAATTAGCTCTAATGAAGTAAATAAGTTTTTAAAAATAGATGATGTTAATTCTACATTGCGTTTAGCAGCTTTGCTGCTCAAGTCCTTAATTAAAGTGACGAATGTGAAAAATATTGTTTTTTGCACTAATGGGATTCGTGAAGGTTGGATTTGCTCTAAACTCAAGCCACATGATCGTGAGATTAATCCGCTTTTCGAATCAGTAGTTAAAATAACTATGCTTGATAAAAAGATAGCTATTAAACGTGCAAATATACTCACTGATTGGATTCTGTCTTCTGGTTTTGTGAACCTTACTCCTGGATTAGGTATAGATGTTAAAAAAATTATTTTTGTTAGTGCTCTTTTAATTCAAGCATTTATATTTAACAATAAAGAACAGAAGTCAACAGCTGTTTTTAATTATGTAATTAATTTAAACTTGCCAAACCTTAGTCATAAAGAAAGAATATTTATGGCTTATGTTCTATTTTGTTCACTTGCTGGGAACAAGACAAATAAAGAGATTAAGAAGTATTTGAATCTTTTGGATTTTGCTATGATAAAAAAAGCAAAAAAACTTGGTTGCTTTTTTAGACTAGCTATTTATTTATCTCCAGGAGATTCTAAGTTACTAAAATTTATTGACCTGGATCTAGAAAATAATGGTTTGAAACTTTCTAGTTCTAAAAAGAAGCTTGAAAACTTGTTTATAGGTTCGACTATACATGAAATTCTTTTAGGTTTAGAAAATCTTATAAGTTACTAAGAAAAGTGAATTAGCTTAAATCTTCATTGTAGAGCCAGTGCTTAATGAATTGCCCCTTAGGGTCATAGTTTTCAAATTGATGTTTTAAATCAAATTTATGTGGTTTTTCTGTTGCTATTAAACCTGCTATATACGAACAGTTTAACCAATTGCTGAAGACGTCATAGTCTACTAAGATTGACTCCAAGTAGGATGCAGCAAAGCGCCAGTCCTGCTTTAATTCATGAATGAAATAACTAACTACATTCTGTCTGCCCCTATTTGATAGATAGCCAGTTTGTTTTAAACAAACCATATTTGCATCAATAAAAGGTTGACCTGTTTTACCGTTTATCCAATTATCGCAAATCTTTTCATCTAAATTATCATATATTTCTCGTTCGTGAGGACCATTTAAAAAGAATGAACTTTTTTTATACTTTCCATAAAGTAGTCTAAAATACTCTCTCCAGAGTAATTCAAACTTTAACCAATATGTTGAATCATTTTTCAATACTTCTCTTTCAAACTTTTCAATCTCATGCATAACGAAGTTGACTGATATGGAACCATTTGCAAGCCAAGCAGAAAAACGGCTTGAGAAGTTTCGCCCCATTAAACCGTTCCTAGTTCTTTTATAGCGTTTAATTGATTTTTGTTCCCAAATGTAATTTTTAATTCTATCCAATCCGGCTTCTTCGCCCCCTCTGTAAAGGAATGTAGCCCGCGTATCACTAAGAACATGAATCTTATTTTTTAAAGTCTTTAGGTCATCTAAAATTTTTATATCATCACTATTGTATTTTGCATTGTCTAAATTTGTAGATTCAGCATTATGACTATAGTTTGGGTTCAGAATTGCTTTTTCAGGTTCTAAAAATTCTTGTTCATGGTATTTTCTGAATTTTGTGAAGGTATCTTGAAGTCTTTTAACTTTACTTTTGATTTCATCATATTTGAAAATATAGTTTGCGTTAAATTTTTTAAAATTAATATTACTATAAGTCTTCTTAATTTCTTTTTCTAATAATCTTTCTTCAGCTGCTATATCTTTTTCATAATATAGATCTGTAATGTTTTCTTGGCTAATAATTTTTGATAGCACAGTTAAGCTGTCTCCAAGAATTATATTTAGATGTATATTTAAGAGTTCTAAATTTGTTTTTAATTGCTCAATACTTTCATATAGAAAACTTAATCTAAAATCACTTAATCTTTTAAAGCCATATTCAGTTTCTGCAAAGAAGCTAGAGTCAATAATAAAAATAGCTATGGTCTTATTTGAATTCCTTAATGCTTCATTTAAGCACTGATTATCTAATATTCTAAGGTTTTTTCTAAACCAAATAAGTGATTTTACGGACACTAGTTAATATTTTATATTAAAACATGAATTTTTAAATATGGTAAATGGGTATGATGTCAATGGAGCATTATTATTATGATTGTAAAGTATTGGTATCAAGTTTTTAAACCAGATTTTTATGAATCCGTGATGGCATTTGCTTTAAAAAATGCATCAACAGGTATTCTTGAAGAAGAATTATTAGCTTTCTTGGCAGATAGAGGTTACCCGATTATTAAGGATAATGAATTAGATGATGAATTAGATATAGTTGTAACTTATAAAGATTTATTTGATAAGTTATGGCGTAAAAATGGTGATAAATACTTTGTTAATATTGAGAATCTTCAAGAAATTCTGTTAATAAAAAATATCAAATCAGCTAAATTACTCTCAAATGTAGCCATATTTATTTCAATATTCTCTGTTTTTGCTATCTTGAGCTTTTCAGCCATCATTTTTACTCAAAATACTAAGAGCACATATTCTTTCTTTTTAAAGAAACAAGTTCAGCTTTTAGAGTATATCAATTCAAATCTAGAGCATTTAAGATTTAATAAAATGGGTGATCAGTAATAAATCTTTGTAAAACTATTAATTCTATAGAGTAATACTGGATTAATCGGATATAATTAAACACTGCTCTTGTTTGAGCTGTAATTTAGGGCATTACCTCAGCTGGATAGAGGGCTCGGCTACGAACCGAGACGTCGGGGGTTCGAATCCCTCATGCCCTGCCAAACTTAAATAAAAAGAAAGCCAGCTCTGAGAGCCGGCTTTCTTTTTATGAAAAAATTTAGAAGAGGCAGGAGAATTCATGGTAAAAATCGATACTTAATCGATTTTTACTTCCTTCGGGGTAGTCTCTTGTGAGCTGGGGGCTTGCAGTGTGCACCTCCCCTAAACCCTCATGCCTTGTTTATTGACTTCATATAATCCCTTAGAGCTTCCTTAGATGAAAGCCAGTTTCTTTCTTCCTTAAAGGCTTCAAGCTTTCCTTGTGTTGCTAGCTTTCTCAGGTATGTTGCTGAATATGGCGAGTCTTTCGCTAGCTCTATTAAGCTTAAGTATTTATCATCTTTTTTCTTTGATGGTCTAAGGAATTTTAAATATATATTAATTGATCGGATTACAGATTGAGCGATGAATTCACAAAGATTTGAATATTTACCATTATCAGCTTCCGACAGAACTCTATAGTATCTTTTTCTATCGTTTTTTAGAATAATTGCTATTGGAAAGCCTGCTTGTAAAATAAATATGTTCATTATTATCCTAGAGACCCTACCATTCCCATCCCAAAATGGGTGGATATAAGCTAATTTATGATGAACTATAGCTGCAAGTTCAATGGGGTGTAGTTTAGATTCATTTTCTTTTATCCATAAGATTAGCTGATTCATATGTTCAGTGATTTCGAAACCTTCTGGTGGAGTGTGCTCTGCGCCAGTGATAATCACATTCCCCTCTCTATACTTCCCTGCAATATTGCTATCTGTTTCTTTTACTATTAGGTGGTGAATTTCACGAATTAATCTTTCTGATACTGTGTTCCTTTTTTTTGAATCAATTAATTCATAAAGAAAATCCAAGGCTTCTTTTTGATTTTTAGCTTCTAAATGATCTTTTAAAGGTTTTCCTTTAATAGTTATTCCTTCCTGAATAACCCATGCGGTTTCTTTTAAACTAAGTGTATTGCCTTCAATTGCATTAGAGTTATATGTCATTTCTATTTGCAAATGATTTTGAATTTTTTTTATAACACTGACAGGAATTGGTCTAAACTTATTTAATTCCCCTAACTTTTTTTCCAAGATTTCTTTAGTTTTTTTAGATAAAGCCATGGTACGTTAACCCTGTTTCTATTCTATCGTACCTTCGCCTGTTTGTCCGTTGATAGCATAAAAGTTGCGGAACACGTCTACTAGGGGCTGCCATTCGTTACAACTTACAGATTCTGCTAGTATATCAAAGGGTCTATTGTACTCATAGACGGATGTTCCCCAAATAAATGAAACTTGAAGAGTTGTGAAACTCAATATTATTTT
>CALBDR010000100.1 GCA_937927525.1 uncultured Candidatus Melainabacteria bacterium | reverse complement strand
GTATAAAATACTCCGGTAGCAATATTGTATGATAAGTTTAAAACAATTATATCTAGAAGTAGTAGAAGGGAAGTACAGCTGGCGAGATTATAGGACTACTGGAGACGAGCGGAGATATCAACAACGTCCTTTATGGGCTCAGTTTGATGAGAAGAGTCTTGAGGGTAAGAGGTTAAAAAAGCTTTTAACACAAGCTGTATTAGATCCTAATTTCAAAGATGTTGATGGTAAATGGGCTGATGGTATTGTTGAAATAATTCTTGCATCTTTTATTTCTGATATTTTTAAGAGAAAGGGTGGAGGTTGGAATCCTGATAGTTCTGCTGATCTTAAGGATATTGACTCTTCGTATATTGAAAATTTTTTAAAAGATCTTCCGATAGCTTTTGAAGAGTGGATGGATGTCGATGTAAAGAAAAGTTTAAGTAACGATATTGGTCGCACGCCTATGACTGGGGCATATCACGATGCTTGGGATAGTCTAGTGAAGGATGCTAAGAGGAGGTATAAGGTGGCGAAAGAGAAGCTTAAGCAAAAGGAGCAGGAGATTGAGCAGGAATACGATGAAGCTGAAAAAGTGGCTATAGGTAGGATGGAAGCTGTTCAGAGGGCATTATCGGCAGCGATTGAGAGGCGTATGAGGAAAGGGGTTAGTCGGGAAGAGGTTGAAGCGCTCTTAAAGAGTCGGAAGAGTTCGGTTGCGAAAGGGCTCGCAGGCATGCGTCAAAGAAAGAGTGGTTTATATTATTAAATTAATAGTATGATAAGGTTAAAGCGATTAATAGCAGAAGCGGGAATTCCTTATATGGTTATGAATTTGAAATAGCTACAGAAGAGCAAAAAGAAAAAGCAAAACTTAAAGGTCTTTATTAAGAGTATGAAAGAGAATTATCAAATAAAATATAGACAAATAAACTATGATAAAATTAAAAGACATATGTGAAAATATATTGAACGAAGGAATATCATATACTATGAGTGAGGGAAAACAAGTAGGTATACTTTACCATTATACAGATAAAAAAGGTTTAGATGGTATTTTAAAATCTAATTCAATAGAATCAAGCGAAGAATTTTACTTATATGAAGATTTACATTTTATTTCATTCACACGAAATAAAAATTTTCATAAGAAAGGAATGAGTTTTGATGTAAAAATAGAATATAGAATTGCGATTGATGGAAATAAATTATCCAATAGATATAAAATCAAACCATTTGCATATATTCCTGGTTGGAATTATGAAGATAATTGGGAATATGATTGGTTACTAGATGAACCAGAAAGTGTTCAAAGAGACTTCCATAATGCAACAGGGCAATATGATGAACAAGAAGAAAGAATTACCTTTGATAAACCATCAAAAATAAGCAATATAAAATCTTATATTATTAAAATTGATAAAGTATCTGATTTAAAAGATTAAGAGGTAAAACTCAGTATTATGTACTACCAAAATAAATATCTACAACTTATAGTAGAAGTTCTTTCTGAAGCAAAAAGAAAAAGCAAAACTTAAAGGTCTTTATTAAGAGTATGAAAGAGAATTATCAAATAAAATATAGACAAATAAACTATGATAAAATTCTGTAATTACGAATGGATACCTAAAGAAAGGTGGGGGGAAGTCCATTCAGATAAACCTTATGTATGGTATGATAAAGACAGTATTATACAGCATAGTGATACAGAAATATCATTATTATCTAAATATAAACCAAAATTTTTTGAATCTATAAATAAGACATCTCAAGTATCTGTAGGATTAATATCTTGTACAGAAAAGTTTAGTTATGGTAAGTTTGATTTAGAAGCACAACTTCCTGATAGCCCATACAGTTGGCCTGCCTTTTGGATGTGGTCTTGGTCAGATTGGCCTCCAGAAATAGATGTATTTGAAGGATATAGTGATAAAAGAGGGAGATACGATTTACCTTGGTACACAAAGTTATTCAAAAATATATTCTATAAAGTAGAATCTAATGTACACATAAAAGACAAAGATAACAAATGGAATATAGGAGCTAAATCTCATTTTTTTGGATATAAGGATCCAAGAAAATCATTCAATAAATACTCAGTTATATGGACACCAAGAAAAATAGAATTCTACTATAATGATACATTAGTAAGAAAAATTAATGATGGCAAAACTTTGGAATTAGTTAATGGTCATAAGATGAATGTAGTAATCAACAACGGTTGTTATAGTTATCACCAATCTCATTTATCAAAAGTTGGGGAGATGAAAATAAAAAACTTCAAGTATACTAAACTATGATAAGGTTAAAGCGATTAATAGTAGAAGCGGGAATTTCGGATACTGATCAAAGCCTAGTAAATATGCTTACGCGAGCTGTAGAGAAGGCTGAAAAGGTTGAGCAGAAAGGTAAAGAGAAATCAGCAGAGCTGAGGCGTGAAGCAGATGAATTAAAGAAGGAGTTGAAAGATCAAGGAGTGATGAATCCGACTTCTGATAAGAAATACCGTGAACTGATGCAGAAGCTCCAGTTTGTTGCTGAAGATATAAAAGATGCTATTAAAAGTTCTCAAGACTATAAGCAATTATTAGATAAGGTCGAGGCTCGTATCCGTAAAGCTAAATAATTAACTTTTTTAAGTTAATTTTGACTTTTTCACATATTTATCTTATATTTAGATTTATTTTTAACCAAACAAGTGTTTATGAAATTGCGAAATTTTGTTTTTTCAATTATTATGCTAGCAGGATTTGCTGCATGTACGTCTGAGGGAGGTTTCGACTTCGGATCTGATTCTACTGTAGATAGCACTGCAGTAACAGAACAGGTAGTAGTTACTCCGGAAGCTTCACCTACTACCACTACGCCTTCGACTAGGCCAAAGCCAAAGGTGGTAGAACCACTCCCAACTACTCCTCAAGAGTTACCTCTTAAAACTGAACAGCCAGTAGAGGATGAAGTTGTTGAAGTGACTCCTGCTGTCTTCTTTGATTGCGATCACAAACGAGAGAGAAGAGAAGCACGCTGTACAGAAAAAGCTTTACAAGAATATGTTGAAGCTAATCTCGAGTTTGAAGGAGAACAAGACTCGACTTATTCTGCTACCGTTGGTATTGCAATACGAACGAATGGCTCAGTAGGATTAGTTAAAGTACTAACTTCTTCTCATGACGGTTTCGGAGCTAGTATTGCTAAAACTATTAAGCAGCTTAACAACGACGGCTTAATTTGGACTCCTGCTATGCAAGGTGAAAAAGCTGTTCCATTCGAATATTTTACAGAGTTTATATTTGAGTTTTAACTCAAAAAAGCTTTGACGCAATTAAAGCCAGTTAGTTTTCTAGCTGGCTTTTTTTTTTGCTTTTACTTACCTTTCTGGCTATTTATTTTAAAGCTAAGTCATTTACTTATGGAAAAATTAATTAAAGAAAAATTTAAGAATCTCGTATTAAGAGAAGCTCGCAAACTTATCCTAGAAGTAGAAGTTACCGATAAGGAGTTGAGAGCAAAGATTGTTGAATTTTACGACCTTCAAATGAAGGCTAGTAACTTAGAAGCACAATTAAAAGAAGCTAAGGAGCAACTCGCACAAGCTAAAGACGTATTAAAGCCTCTATTAGATGACATGCAAGAATTAGGCGATAAAATGGCTTATGCTGAAAAGTATGTTATTGAAGTTAAGAGATTCGGCTATGAGAGAAAAGTAACGTCTTATAAAGATGCATTTGCGCTTTCTCTAACTAAGGTGAATGGAGCTATAAAAAAGATCTTAATTGAAGCTGTGGATGCTACTAAGAAAGTCTCTCAAATAGCTCCTAGCTTTACTGTTAAGAAGGCTGATGATTTAACTGAAGCTGGAGTAAAGGATACATTAAAGTCTGCTCTTACTAAGGTTAAGAGTGCAGTAAAGAAATTCGGTGCTTTCTTTAAGAAAGAAGCTAAGAATATCGATGCCGGTACAAAAGATCTAGAGAAAGCAGTAGAGCAGGCTAAGAAAGCAAAATAACAGAACCTCTTGGTACAGGAAAGTTTACGGGACTGGTTAAAGCAGAAATGGGTTCGTATTGATGCAGATGGAGATATCGCTGGCCCTTGCGGTAAATCTAAGAAGCAGAAGAACCCAGCTCGCTGTCTTCCTTTAAATAAGGCTAAGGCTCTTACCAAGAACCAACGTGCTAAAACTAATAGGAAGAAGAAGGCTGGTGGTAGAAAAGGTAAACAGTTTGTCTCTAATACACAAGCTGCTAAAGTCCGTGAAGCTATACAGGAGCTTATCTCTGCAGAGAAGATTCTTAAATCTTTTGATTATAAAAGTAAACTATGTCCTGCTATTTTCGACCAGGAGAAAGTTATGCATAAAGAAGTACGAAAGCAATTACTAAAGATAGTAAAAGCTTTTATTGATTTCTTAGATATAGAACTGAAGATTGAAGATATTATACTAACTGGTTCTCTTGCTAACTACAATTGGTCTGACTTTTCTGATGTAGATCTCCACATTTTAGTTAATTTTTCCTCTTTTACGACTGAAGAAGCATTTGTAAAGGGCTTTTTTGACTCTAAAAGACGTCTTTGGAATAAGAACTATCCTATTAAAGTAAAAGGTTTTGATGTTGAGTTATATGTACAAGACGTAAAAGAACAACATACAGCTTCTGGACAGTATTCTATTGCTGAAAATAGATGGGTTTTAGAGCCAGAAAGAGAAGGAGTAGAGATCGACTATGAGAAGATTAAAGATAAGGCTGCTTCCTTTATAAAAGATATTAAAGACTTAGAGGATAAGTCTATGTCTGAAAGTTCAAAACTT
Source organism: uncultured Candidatus Melainabacteria bacterium (assembly GCA_937927525.1). Taxonomy (GTDB): domain Bacteria; phylum Cyanobacteriota; class Vampirovibrionia; order LMEP-6097; family LMEP-6097; genus DT-14. The sequence continues at coordinate 2,185 of CALBDR010000100.1, read as the reverse complement.
AAGGAGATAGAAAGAATAAAGGATAAGTTGAAGCAGTTTCGTAGAGCTGGTTTAGAGAAAGGAGGAGAGTTTTCGTATGAAAATCTCGCTTTCAAGTTCCTACGTAGAGGAGAATATCTCCAGAAGCTTGCTAATCTTGAATCTCAATACACTACTCAAGCATATACGCTTTCAGAGAAGACTGGAGAGAAGGACTATTGCTACTATAAGGCAAAGAAAATTTACGGTAATAAAACTTCTGCATACAGATCTCTATACATGGAGAAATGTAGGAAAAAAAATTCGTAATTAAATGAAAAGAAAGAGAGTTAAAGAGGAGGAAGAGTCTGAGAAAGGCGCTATAGATATAGGTAATCATCTTTTTGCAGATCTTCCTGCATATAAGGAGAGGGGAAGGAACTTCTATAACTATATGCAGGGAGTAACTGGTGAAGAAGAGAAGGATACTGCTTGGGAGAAACGAGCTCTTAAACTTATCTTCCAATACATAGACTATAATCGAGTAACTCATAAAGAAGAATTCAAAAGGATACTAACAAGTCTTAAGTCTTTAAAGACTAAGTATCCTAAAATTTTAAATCCTCCTAAGCAAGATTTTTTCTACCGAGGACGTTACGGTTTTAAACTTGCTGATCTCATAGAACAGGGAGTGCAGTTTTCTGTAGAGGATATGCTTGGGAAATATCTTATCATTAAAGTTCCGTTAAAGGTTAAGGTTCGGAACGGTATAAATTCCTTTACTAGTTCTTGGCAAGTTGCTACTGTTTTTGAAGGAAGCGAAACTTATACAAGTGCTAATCTGAGTCTGAGAGGACTACCAGCACAGGTTTTAAAAGCATGTTATGATTATGCAGAAAAATCCTACCCTTATAGATCAATGAAGGATATTCTATTAGAAACACTTTCGAATTTTGATCAGGATTTTGCCGGTGTAGCTGTGGTGTCGTCTAAGGATAAAGCTTTTATTTTGAATCCTAACTTTATGGACCATGCAGGAGATGCTGCTCTTAATGAATCTGAAATCCTTTATGTCGGATCAGAATACACTACGACTTTCGTAGGCTTAAAAGTGGAAGGTATGAAGCCTTTAGTTCCTAAAGCTCTTGCTATGACGTTAGCAAAACTACCGGATATAAGAAAAGATGTTCAGGATTTAAAGTCTGAAGCTGAGGAAGCTTTCCAAGCTGCAAGAGAGTCTTCGGATCCTAAAGTATCAAATTTTATAAAAATACTAACTCAGGAATTTAAATGATCAGATTAGCAGGTGTTGCACAGGCTGTACTGCAAGAAAATTTAAAGTTCAATAACTGGAAAGTGCCTGATTCAGCTCAGTTAAAATTAGAATTTAAAGTAGAGCATGAACTTAAGCATCTTAGTATATTTAAAGACGAAAAAGATTTTCTCGATAAAATAAAGCAAGGTAAGGTATTGACTTTATCAGCTGCAGATGATAGACGTATAGCTAATAGATCGCATACTAAATCGTTTGATGAGTTGCATCATCTAATACAAATGTACGGTTCTTATCCTAAGTATAGAAATGAAGACACTCTCCGTAACATTTATAAAGGGTTTAAAGAAGGCAGACAAATGGATTTACCTATTATAATTGAATTTATCAACGGTAACAGGAGGATTTTTTCGGGCAATACTAGATTAGATATAGCATTCCAGCTTGATGTAAATCCGATTAAAGTTCTTCTTATATATGCTGATATATAGGTAAATAACACTATTTATTAATAGTAACGTATTTAATTAAAAAGTGCACGAAAAATGTTAAATAATCTTTCCGATAAGCAGAAAACAAAGTTAGTTTTAGAGATTCAAAAACGTATTGCAGACTCTCCTGATCCACTACTAGAAGAAGGCTTACGCGATCAGTTAAAAAACATAGCTAAAGCAGGAGGAGTTGCTGCTCTTATGGCTCTGTCTACTCTAAAAGGTGCTGCTCAAAGCGGAGATGTTCCTGTTTCTAGGGATGTTGCTAGGAGTGAGGTTTTATCTTTAGCGCCTAGGTTAGGGTTAAAGAATAGTATGATAGATATTAGTGACCATATGCAAGAGTGGGCACCTGAGGAGTGGAATAGGTTTAAGTCTAGTTCTGGGTTTAAGAAGATGGGGGGGAAGATGCAGGTGGATTTAGATCGTTTTAAGGAAGCGGGTGCATGGGCGAGGTTGTCAG
>CALBDR010000099.1 GCA_937927525.1 uncultured Candidatus Melainabacteria bacterium | reverse complement strand
ATCCTTGATTTCAATCTCAGCTGTATCTGGAATACCTACATTTCCGCACTCATCTGTAGCAGTCCATATTACGGTATAATTACCAGTAGCCAATGATTTACTTGTACCTGAGCCAGTTGAGAAATACTCAAGCTCTTCGTCTATTTGGTCAACAGTTGCTTTAGTTCCCCTATACAAATGTCCAACATAGGTAACAGTTGCACTGCAGTTATCTGTGTAAACTGGTGCCTTCAAAGTTACTTTGCCATCACATGCAGCAGGATTCTGAGTCTGAGTTAAAGTACCTGCTGTTTTTTTAACAGGAGCAGTCCAATCACCTACCTTAATCAACTGGCTATATACTACGCTTGTACCTGGTCGGCACCAATCGTAGATAGTCCACTCTCTTCTAAACTTGTAAGTATTAGCACATGTATTCACTCTTGCTACATCTTCGTAACCCGCAGCTAAATTACATACTGCATTATTCGGTGTTAAATCAACAAAACCAGCCAATGTAGCTACGTAAGGATATCCAGTGTAAGATGGATCTGTACTTCCAACTACATCACTAGCTCCAGTACCTATCTCATCACAATCGATATTAACAGTCAAGTGTGGTAATCTTACATCGTATAAATTAGGATTACGGAATACCAACTGAATCTTAGCAGTATCTTTATCCGTCTTCTTTCCATCGTCGCTCACAACAAATGTTCTAGTAATGATACCAGATACATTCAATCCACCAGCTTGAGCAGCATGTCCAGCCTGATCAACTCCACAATCACCGTAAGGATTATATGTATCAGTTATCTTAACCTCCCATGTATCACAGTTCTCCACAACCAATGGCATAAATCCATAGTTATACAATATACTATCCATATAGGCCTTAGCAGCTGCATTACTAGATCTAGATAAGTCAGACTCATCCAAATCAATAAGTGTCGTATCCTTATCCTGTATACCCAATAGCGCAACTCCTTGCGCCCTCCAAAGTTGGCTTAGAGTAGCTCTGGTTGAAGGGTTATCAGCATAAGTTTGTGTGCTTCCAGCTACCCAACCTGACATTTCCCACATAGATCCTCCTGTATAACGCTTCTCATCAACCGTCTTTTGATTAGGCAACATGACAACGTCAACGTCACTGCACAAAAACTCGAAATAAGAGAAACTGGTATCAGCAATTAGAGAATCAGCTTCTAAACCCGTTACAGGTAAGGTGCCAGAATAACCGACACTAGCTGAATCAATATTGCCAGAAGAAGCCTGACCATCATAATCATCAAACATGAAGTAAACTTCAAAATCTCTCGTAGAAGGACTTACATCCTCTCTGTGAGATACTAATACGTAGTAAGTTCTACCTTTAGCCACCTTAACATTCATTCTTACCACAGGATCATCGTGCAATAACCATGGTGCATAAATGTCAGTAGTATCTTGATCCGCTCCACTGATTGAACTATTGGAAAGACCCTGAGTGAATCCTAAACCAGCTAATGGATTCGGAATGAATGAAGATTCACCAAACGCAATTAGGTTCTCACATGGGCTTGTAGGATCAAATTTGCCATCGTAAACTGCAACTACCGGATCAAAGCTCGCCTCATCACCTGGTTCATTGGAGTTAAGTCCAGAAGCAGCTATGATCGACATATAACCCGTCTCTTGTGCATGAATAGCAATGGTATCATAGATTCTAGTTGAATCTGTTGGCCAAGTGTAATCTAAATCCGCATGATTAGTGGATTGCCAGCATGACCAAATGCCTGGTTCGAACGTGTTGCCTGACGCTAGTGCATCATCCCAAGTCAAGTAAGTAACTCGCTTGTACGTACCGTACTGTCTGAACACAGATTCATCAGTAACGGTATTGCCAACATCTGCAAGACCAGTAGTGTCACCAACAAAATGAGGATCTTGCTTATCCTCAGTAGTAAAGGTTCCCCAGCAGTACAA
>CALBDR010000098.1 GCA_937927525.1 uncultured Candidatus Melainabacteria bacterium | reverse complement strand
TTCTAGAGGAGACCAATGTTTATGTTTAATTAAATACTTGATTAGCTTCTCGCCTGTTTCAGTATTGAATTGATTTGCAGGATTGGATACTCGAGCACAGTACGCAATCAAATCTTGAGCATCTTCAATACCTTGCTCAAGAAGTTCGGGTGCGGGTTTTGGTTCTACGACTAACCACGCTTTCATATTACACCTTTAACGCTGTGTTTAACATATCTTTTATCAAATCACTTTTTTCTACAGAGCATATAACTTCAGAAGTATAGTCTAGTAGATTTATTAGTTTTTCATTACGTTTTAGTATCTCTACACTATTATTTAAATTTTTAATATATTTAGCCCCGCCTTTTAGGGGCAGGCTAGAAATAAGATTATCTATATTTTTATACTCTTTAATAAGAGCAATGCTACGTTTTGGGCCGATACCTTCTACACCGTTAATACCGTCTCCGGTATCTCCCTCAATCATTCGAGCGTAGGAATATTCCCTAGGAGATACTCCATGAGCCTCTAAAAGACTATCTTTGGTAATTTCTTTTCTAGAATACATATTAAAAATGCTAATATTGTGCTTCATTAGCTGAAATAGGTCTCTATCGCTTGAAATAATCCAAGTATGATCATACTTATCACTCAAATTTTTAGTAAAATAAGCAATAATATCATCTGCTTCAATACCTTTAAATTTGTAGTGTTCAAAGGGCAGAGCATCTATAGTATCAGTCAGACAATTAAAAAATTGAGTAAAACGTTCTTGCTCTTCTTCTGTTCTTTCTACTTTTCTATTTTGTTTATACTCAGGAAATAACTGCTTACGGTACGCAGAGGCTCCGGAGTCAAAGCAACAGATAATTCTTCTTGCCCCATAACTATTCCCCAAACTGGTAACAGTTCGAATATAGTCGTCTGTATAGTTGTTATAGTTTTTACGTTGTATATACCTAAAGGCTAGGTTTACACCATCTACTAGTAGTAAGTTATTAGTTTGCTCTTTCATTTCTTTTACTGAGACTAGTTCTGCTAAATCATTCCATTGAGTGCTCATTTTTTCCTCTGTCTTGTTGGTACAGTTAAATATAACAAATTATTAAGCATTTGGCAAGAGTAAAATTAATTAGGTTTTTTTGAAACTTTGTTTGGCTTCTTTTAGCCAATCATCTAAGAGTGCCATTTTAAAGTGTATGTCTCCTACCTTTACTTCTACATAGTTTTCAATACAAACTGTTTCGTCGTTCCAACAACAAAAATTTTTGCTTCTGTCCCATTTATAGATGAGCAGGGGGAATTTCTTCATTACTTGAGCTTCTCGTACCGTCTGTCTCCAAAAATCTAATAGTAAACTAGATTTGGCTGTTAATAGGTTATTCCAAGGAACCTCTTTATGATGCTTTGCTTCTACACACCAAGGAAAATCTGGCATCCAAGGTGCATACACATCTCCTTTTAAATAGCTTAATGCTCCAGATAGCGGTACTCTTTCAAATTGAGTTTCAAAAGTTTCGGTTAGTAAATCTCTTACTTTGTACTCGTAGCTTCTCCCTTTATTTTTGCTATTAATACTCATAGTAACTCCTTTTCAATTTAAATTACCACGTTTATTGCCGTCTGTCAAAAATAATTTTACAATAAAAAAATAGAGAAGCAGCTATCCCTGCTTCTCCAAGTATTTTACTACCTCATTGTCCCCGCCAATAT
>CALBDR010000097.1 GCA_937927525.1 uncultured Candidatus Melainabacteria bacterium | reverse complement strand
GTAGTAGTTCAAGCGAGAACTAGAAACTTACAAGACGCCTTAGAAAACTGGGGTGGAGTTCAAAATGACTCATGGGAAAAGCTAACAGCTGCTAATGATGAATTTTATCAAGGCATTCTAAATTCTGGTAATGATTACTCAACTGAAGGACGTAATAATAATTATTATATTCTTGACGTAGAGAATGGTGAAATCATCGGTGAAGTTTCTAACATTAATCAAATTCAAGTTGTTGAAGGTAATATCGCTAATGTAAGTACTGAAGGTGATGATGGACTTGCTCAATATGCAGGTGGAGCTAAGATCACTTTTAACGATCAACAATATAATGTTGTTGATGTAAATGTCAGAAGATCTAGTCCTATTATCCTTGATATGGATGGTGATGGCATTGAATTAACTTCTGTTGAAGATGGAGTTAACTTTGATATCGATGCGAATGGTAGTACTGGTAAAACAGCGTGGACTGCAAGTGGACAAGGCTTTGATGATGCTTTCTTAGCTTTAGATAGAAATGGTAATGGTACTATTGATGATGGTTCGGAATTGTTTGGTGACCAGCATGGTGAAGCTAATGGTTATGAAGAATTAGCTAAGTTTGATTCTAATCAAGATGGTCAAATTAATGCACAGGATGATATTTATGATGAGCTAACTGTATGGGCAGATATGGATGGTGACGGTAAAGTTGATGATGGTGAAATGAAAGGACTTGCTGAAGCAGGAGTTACTTCAATCTCTACTAATTACGATGGTCAAGTCGGCGATAGCTTCGATGAGAATGGTAATGATGTAAGTTTAACTAGCTCGTTTACTATGAACGAGGGTGGTCAATCTGTGACTAGAGACACAGTTGATGCATTCTTTGTGAATAGAGACTTAACTAACACAGAACTTACTAGTGTTAAATAGTGAGCTTGCTGAGCTTCAATCAGAACTTGATTCTTTAATTGGAACTGAAAACTATGATGAATCTGAAGCTGATTCATTAAGAGGTAGAATCAGTAATAAAGAATTAGAAATTGCTAATCTTGGTGGTTAGTTAAAAAAAGAAAAACTAAACTAAGCAGCTACTAAAGTATCTTGATCTAACTCTAACCCAGGTCCTTGAGTAACACTTAAGAATACATTCTTCATATAAGTGCCTTTAGATGAAGCTGGCTTATTTTTCTTAATTTCAGTGACTGCTGCAACTAAATTAGAGAAAACATCTTCGTCAGTAAATTCAGTTTTACCGATAGGCATATGAACTACAGCACCTGTTTTCTCTGCTCTGAATGCAACCTTACCAGCTTGTAAGTCTTTTACAGCTTTAGCTACGTCTGGAGTTACAGTACCGTCTTTAGGGTTAGGCATTAAACCTCTAGGACCAAGTACTCTACCGAGCTTACCTAAAAGAGGCATACAGTCAGGAGTAGCTACTAATACATCGAAATCCATCCAACCGTCTTGGATTTTTTTAACTAAATCTTCAGTGCCAGCGAAATCAGCACCAGCATCTTTCGCTTGTTGGACTTTTTCGCCTTTAGCTACAACTGCGATAACTGTTTTCTTACCAGTACCAGACGGAAGAACTACAGAAGCTCTTACTTGCTGGTCATTAGCTTTAGTATCGATGCCTAGCTGAATAGATATTTCAAAAGTCTGGTTAGCATTCTTAGAACCAGAATCTTTAACGAATTGCTTTAAAGTTGAGATTGCTGTTTTAGCATCTACTGGTGCTTCAAATTTTTCAGTAGTCTCTTGAATTTGCTTTTGTCTTTTAGTTAGTTTTGCCATTTTACTTTCCTTTAAAGATAACCTCTAATAATTAGTCAGTTACGATTACTCCCATGCTTCTAGCTGTTCCAGCCATGATCTTACATGCTGCTTCATCATCGTTAGCATTCAAGTCAGGCATTTTTTGTTTAGCTACTTCTAGTAACTGGGCCTTAGTAATTTTTCCTACTTTTTCCATGTGTGGTTTAGCAGAACCTTTATCAAGCTTAATAGCTTTCTTAATAAGAACTGCAGCAGGTGGTTCTTTTAATGTTAATTCGAAAGATCTATCTTCAAAAACTGTGATAACAACTGGAATTACGAAACCCATTTTATCTTTCGTTCTGTCGTTATAAACTTTACAGAAGTCCATGATATTTACACCGTACTGACCAAGAGCAGGACCTACTGGTGGTGCTGGGTTAGCCTTACCAGCTTCGAGTTGTAAATTAATATAACCTAATATTTTTTTAGCCATAATTGCCCTTTTTAACAGACCTAGTATTATAGCAAATAAATGTATCTACCTTATGGGTTCAAATATTTAAATTTTATTAAGGGTGTTGTTTTTTTGTCATAATCATGAATATGCAG
>CALBDR010000096.1 GCA_937927525.1 uncultured Candidatus Melainabacteria bacterium | reverse complement strand
TAATCTTAAGTTTAGTTTCAGTCCGAAACTCATTACCCTAATTATACCTTATTAGTTAGCCGTAAATGCATTTATTACGATCTGCCCGTATGTTAAGGAGCACACGCCTGCTGTATCTTTTTGTATTACGGCTAAATGGGTAGCCCCTTTGGGTACTCCCACGGGCTCAACCCCTACTAAATAAAGAGAACTAGAAGTATCAGCTACTACCGAATTGTCTCCGAAAGCTATGTAGGAATCGGCAGTACAGGCTATTCTAATAAGTTTAACATCCGTAGGTATAGCTACTAGTTGAGAAGTGTCTGAAGTAGTAATGCTTGCACTAGGGGTATCTAAGCTTGGAGTAAATACTTGTATTCCTTCTCCTATTAAGTTTAAAGGCTGTTCTATATTTTTAACCATGTACTAAGTGTACCCTAAAAACATTACTTGGAAATTTTAGGCTGTAAATACTTGACCGTTAGAACCTACTAAAGATGATCTGCAATTTGGGTGGGCTGAGCCGGGAAGAGGTATACCAGCATCCTGTAATTCTGATCTACTTATATTGCCAGCCTCTACTTCATCTTCGTAATCTCTACTTGCAAATTGCATACCGTTTACAGATGAAGAAGGATCTGAACTAAAATAATTTTTTAATTTCTGTAGCATAGGGTTAACCTCAAATAGCTGACCGTCTAATGATCTACATATTTTAGTTGTCCGGTTGTCAAGTACAGCTTTATATTCAAAGGTAACTACGTCTAAAGCAGCTAGTGCCGATAAGTAACCTAAATGATAATTCTTAATAACCAAATTCCCTGAAAGTACAGCCCAGTAATTATTATCAGTGATGTTATCGTCTATGTAAGATTCTGTTAATCTACTTTTTTCTGCTGCTTGAATTAATTGAGGTTCTAGTATTCTATCTACAAAGTTTTCTGCGTAGAACTTAGTTTTTTGTGCAGAGTTTTCTACATAAGTTTCTGATTCCACAGTAGCTGGGTTCACTCTATCTACTAAGTCAAACCCCACCAATCTTAGAATTAAAGAGTTTTGTAATCCGTCATCAAAAGATTTATCAAATAGTTCTCTGTAAAATTCTTTTAATGTTGATACGTCCTGTCTAGTTAGTAATGTTTGGCTTTTTAATCTCTGTAGGTTTTGTCTAAGATACGACACTAAATTTGCGTTATCAGGTTGTGTATCTATAAATAATTTAAGTTCTTCTACTAAACGCCCAGATTTATCTATGAAGAAACTAGCTAAAAAACCAGCTAACTCATTTTCAAAATCAGTGTAGGTATCTACTTGATCTCTTTCTATTGTTTTAAATAGCCAAGAAGCTTTTTCGAGTTTAACGTGCGGGTATCGTTTGCTCTTCTTCAGGTTCTCCCTGATCTTCTGGTTCATCAGTCTGTACGTCATCTTGTTCTATTGTATCAGCCTCCAAAGCAAACATCTTCTTCAATTCTTCAGAGCCTAAGTATTTACCGTCTAAAGCGAGTCCTTGCATAAAGAATTTTAAAGAATCTCTAACAGCAGTAGAAGGTAAATTACCCCAGAACTCAGTTACTGGAGGAATATCTATATTTAAAGTATTGTTTAATAAGTTTATAACGTTATTCGGAGTTAATGTCCCAGAAGTTATACCTTGCTTAATAGCTTCAAATACACTATCTTGTTTAAGAATGTTAGTAGGTCTGAACTTAAATCTCCAATAATCATTAGGTTTACCGTCTTCGTCACAAAGGATTTTGTAGTTCATAAAATCTTCAAATTTCTTTCTTAGTGGCCCAAATACTTGTGCTTCTGCCATTAAAATGGCTACTTCAGCAGCAGCTCTATCTATATCATGTACTAATCCAACAAGAACAGGACTTAACATAAATGAACTCATAATTAATTTATTAGAGTAATCTTTATATTGTTGGAATACAGCATCGTCTTGTCTTTGGTTTACTAAAGGTTTTATTTCTAATTTAGGTAAAGGAACTGTGCCGTCTTCACTAGCAGACTCTTCGTCGCCAAAAGCTTCAAGGAATAAACATTTATGAAATGATTCGCCACCTTGAATAGCTTCAAAAGCTTTTTTAGCTTGGTTATATGAATTTTCAGTTAATGCTCCGCCTGATACTAGAATAACCATAGCAGGTATGGTATTTTCTTCAAAGAAAGATAGGTTTACGTCATTACATAACTTAGAGCCAAGTATAGAGTTTAGTTGGTTTATCCATACAGGTAGAGGGTAAGTATGCCCCGGTTCGTAATCCCCTATTTCATATATTTCAGTAGCAAAGTTTTCAGGCTTAAAATCTACATCTCCGGGTTTAATTTCTAGCCCTGTATGCTTACTTATGTATCTAGGATCACCAAATTCTTTAAAATATATATAACGTCCAGTGCAAGTTACTTTCTGAACATAAAGCCTAAAATATTTAGTTGTTTGAGTGGTTACTAAGCGTCCACCACGTCTAATATTTACAGGAACTATTACAGGAGTTTCACTTTTTCTAGTTTTTCTTAGAGTGTCCGCTGGGATATGATAAACAGCTACTATCTCTTTACCGTTTTTTCCTCTTACAATTTCAGGGTAACATCTACCTAATGTTCCAGTATCAGTTAGTAAAGGATCAAAAAATTCTTGTCCTGTTTGCAAAGGATTAGGATTGTTTACGAAGTCTTTTCTCCAAGCTAAAGCTTCTAGAACTTCTTCACTGTTACGTTCTTCAGCTTTGCCTATATAATCAAAAGAAAAACCATTGCCCACAGTATTTACTCTGTAGCATCTTACTAGCTGTTTTAAAACATCATTTAAGTTTATTAATCTTGCTAATCTTTCAGGATCGAAACTAGGCTCTACTATAATTTCTTTAAGGGCATTAACGCTTTGTGCACTTATACCTGAATAAGGGTTTAAATCTTGGTTACTTTCAAACTTTTTTATTTCTGATTTAGTAGGTAAAAAAGAACTTTTACCAGCAGCATAGCTTTTGTATTCAGATTTAGCTGGCTTTAAAAATTTATCTGTAGTGGATTTAATTTTAATCTCTTGCCTGTGAGCCAACATTTGATTAATTCTATCCATTTTGGATTCAGTCATAATTAAATTGTACCTCTATGGCTAGTTATTACTTTTTCTATTTTATTATACATATCAGCACAATATTTAGTTAAAGACCTGTTTAAGTGATCTTTAGTTTCTACATCCATTAAAAAACTAAACCTATGGTCAGAAAATAGCATTACAGTTCTTTCTTCTGATAAAGTTTTGTTGGCTATATACTTTAGTTCTACATATTCTTTAGTTAGTTTTTTTAATTCTTTTACTATTTCAGGGTCTTTAATACAGTTCCATTGACATTCTATTTCTTTGAGTAAGGTGTCCTTCTCCTCACATGCTTTGCTGCAATAGATTAATGTTCCTTCTTCTTTAACTTTTTTTAACTTTTTTTCTCCTAGTGGAGTGCATGGTGCTGAGCAATATTCGCAATTAGGTATGAATAATTTAGCCATACCCTTAATTATACCATAAAGTGTACGTACAATTTAATTTGGGGTTATTTACTCTTGCTAAACATATTTGCTGTAAATAATCCAAAGATAAAACAGTTAACAAAAAAGATCCATAAGTTAAGTATGTTTTCAGGGGTTTGCCATATTAGTACACTATACTGCACTAAAAGTGTTAGTAGTGCCACTATATACATTAGTTTTAGTAATAATTTTAAATAAACCATCTAAGTTCAATCCTCTCATTGTATATTCTACCTCATTTCTTGTATCTTTAATACTAATGTTTAGTTTTTTTAATCTAGCTTTTTCTTCATCTACTAATATTTTAGGGATTAGATTTTTTTTAACCCATACGTGCCTTACCTTGGCTAGGCATTTTTTATAATCGTTCATAAGATTAGCATGCCTTAACTTTAATTCTTTTAAAGTTAGTTTATTAGCTTTAGTTCTGTATGCTCTTTTTCCTAGTTTGTAAGTTTTCATACAACTAATATAGCACGAGTTTATTAAGAATGTGTTAAATTCCTTCTAATTTTCCTAAAGAATTTATTTTTATTGAACTTATTTTTACTTGTTTCAGGTCTACTAAGGTGTATATTCTATTTAAAACGTCTATTTCTTTTACGTATTTAACCATCATTAGCTTAGCTTTTTTTCTTTTAAGCTTAAATATTATAGCCCCTTTTTTAGGGTCTGAGCCATTTGTTTGACTTTTATGGCAGTACATTAACCATTTATTGCTACCACCAAGTTTATAGTGTGTAGTAGTCTGGACGTAGCCATTAGCTTCTAAATAAGCAGATAGTTCATAAGGCTTCATAAAAATCAATTCAATGTCTTTGAAGGGATTATTCTGAATAAACTAAATTCGGTTTTTCTTCTACGAGTTAAGCCTTCCAAGGCTTCTAATTTACCTGTCTTAGGGTTAGTGTATTTATCCCATTTTAAAAATTCTAATGCTACAACATTTATAGACTCCCCGTCTATTAATTTTTTTCTAAGAGTAGAGTTCTTAAAAGCATTAACTCCTACATTATAAACAAAAGAGGCTAAGGCATCTATTTGGTTTTGCTTTAACTTTAGTATAAGTAATTCAGGAACGTTTATAATAGGATCAAAATTGTCTTTTATCCATAACTTTAATAAATCTGTAGCTAAATCTTCACTGATTATATCTCCGGGTTCTACTTTAGTGCCGTCTGTATAATATGTAGTGCCATAACCTATAGTCCATACTCCTGCTGAACACAAATAAGCGTGAGATCTGTACCCTTCAAATTCTTTTATTATTTTTAAGCCATGAGGGCTTACAGAATATCTTAAAGGCTTCTTTTTTTTAGGCTTTTTTTTGAATAAATTTAAAAACCAGTCGAGCATACACTAATTATACCTCACTAATCTAGCATCATGTCTAAAAGTTTAGAGTAAGTATCGTCTAGCTCTTGTGAGTTTAAAGTGTTTAAAGTGTCGTATAGTTGTATGATGTTATCTGCTGGCATAAACGGAGCTATGCTTTTAATCTCTTTAATAAATAATACTTGCCTTAGTGATTCGTCTTCAGTTTTGAGTTTAACCATCTTCAATATAGGTACAGCTACTCCTACTACGTAATTATCAAAGCGTTTAACTTCGTTAGTCTCGCCTATCCTACATTTAACTCTATCTAAAAGGACTTTATATAGGTTTATTGATTCGTCTTGCAATACTCCGCCTCCAGTTTCCAGCTAATACCTAGTTTAGTTATACTGTGGGTTAAAACTGCCTTTTCTTTATCGTTATAGTTATCAGCTAGTTTTAAAGCCCATGCAATCATATTTATAACTGAAGAGTTCTCTTGTATGATCTGCGCCAATCTTGCATTATTAACTTCTATAGATTGGTCTTCGTCATTTAACTTAACTGTAGAAATAATTGCTTTTTGTAATTCTTCTTCATATGCTTTTCTTGTTTGTTTTTCGCTCATATTGGTCTTTCCTTGGCTATTTTGTATATTTCTTTGTGCATGCCTTGCTCTGCAAGTTTTGCCTCATGTAGATATAATATCATATAATTTTTGATCTTTAAACTACTGGCTTTATTTTCTAGTTCTTTTTTAGACTTGAATATAGCTACATGCTTAAGATCGTTGATTAATTGGTTTTTATTTGATAGGTATAAAAAATGATGCCCGTGTAGTCTTGCTAATACTAATTTGGGTATTTCGGGCATATCTACATTATATCATTAGTTTTGTAGTTCTTTATATCTTTTCATAAAATACTCTTCTGTGATTAGTCCAGTATTATATAAGTATCTTATAATGTCTAGTTCAGTTTTCATTGTTTTTCTCCTTTCCTTTGTAAATGATCATAAACGTTTAGATCGGAGCATACTTGCTTTAACCTATCTTGGCATAGCTCCAAACACCTTATTATAGAATTATGACTTCTTTGTGAGTCTCTCTGTAAAGATTTAAGTCCTGCTAATACTTCGGATTTGGCTTTTATCAACTCATTTATTTCTTCAGCTTCTCTATCGTATTGACAATCTAAAAGAAGTTGTCTTTTTTCTTTTAATTTAATTATTTCTTTATTTTTGGTTATAACATTCTTTTGGCACGAAACGCTAAGTTTCTCTAAGGCATTGCATAGGGCAGAGTCCAAGTCTACCCCTAATATACTAGCTTCTTTTTGCCATATTTCTAATCTTTTCATACTAGTATTCCTCCGAACTTTCTATATCCTCTAAAGCTGAAATAAGTCCATCGTGATCTTCATTCTCGCCTAATATACTAGCTAAAGAAAATACAGTAACTAAATCGACACCATAATCCTCAGACAATTCTTTTAAGTATTCTTTTCTTTCTTCGTTCATATTTTTTTCTCCTTAAGTAAAAACTATATACTACATTAAAGTTAACGTCAAGTTAAATAGTTAGAAATTAATAATTCTCCGCCTTTCTTGCATTCTTTTTTGTTTACGTTATTCATTCCATATTGCAATTTCCATGGGATTATATTTGCAAAGCTATATAAATCTCTAATTTCTTCGCAATCGTCATAAGTCATCATCCACTTATGTTTACATTCTTTTAAACTATTAGCTAATCTATTATGGTCAAAACTAGTATGCAAGTCCCCATTCTTCCCATATAGCTTAGATTTAGTAGCACTTAAATAAGGAGGATCTAAAAATATAAAAACGTCTTCGCCTTCTTCCTCTAATAAAAGTTGATAATCTTCACTAGTAACCTTAACGTTTTTAAGTAGCGGAGGTAAAGCTTTTAACCTATCTATAGAAGATTGGGTAAATCTTTTCTCAAAAGCATTTTGTGAATAACCTCCAGATTCTGCACAGCCTGAGAATGTTATTCTGTTTAAAATAAAAAAGCGTACAGCCTTATCTAAGCCGTAGCTTATTTCATTCTTTTTAATGTTATAAAGGTCTTTACCTGAGATTCCTGAGTCTTTAGCTGCTTGAACCAAACACACTAATAAATCTGGACTATTCTTTAAATTGTACCAAAAAAGACTAACAGAAGAATTCAAATCATTAATCCACATATTAGTATTAGGAAACTTCTGGGCTAAATATATAAACATTGACCCACCTCCTACAAAAGGTTCTCTAAACTCTTTAAATTCTGGTATGTAAGGAGCTAAGAACTTAATAGCTTTAGATTTACCTCCAGGATATCTTAATGGTGTTTTTATCATTCAAAATCTCCTATAAAGTTATACACTTTTTCTACTAAGTTCCGTCCCTCTAGTTTGCAAAACTCCTCATAGCCTAAACTCATTAATTCGCAGGCTATAGGGCAATCATGCCTTACTCTTTCAATATCAAACTCTTTAGT
The DNA here is from genome assembly GCA_937927525.1 of uncultured Candidatus Melainabacteria bacterium. Lineage (GTDB taxonomy): Bacteria > Cyanobacteriota > Vampirovibrionia > LMEP-6097 > LMEP-6097 > DT-14. The sequence continues at coordinate 4,606 of CALBDR010000096.1, read as the reverse complement.
TTTCTCGGCTCTTTTAAATTCTTCTCTTAGGTATCTAACGTCTTTATAGAAAGGTAACTTAATCTTAGCCATTTTATTATGAATATCTCTGATTACATAACCTTCAGTTTTATCGTAATTATTGACTTCAGTTACATCAAAAGTATACTGCATTTTAGCTTCTATAAATTTAGTTAGTTCATCAGGAGTTTTAAAAGTAGTAACTCTTTTCTTAATTTCACAGCCTAATACTTTAGCTGCTTGTTTAAGTAAGGATTCTTTAGCTAGTTTAAAGTTCTCTGAATTTTCTATCATATCCAACAAAACTACTTTAGGGGTATCGTACTTGATAACATGAGGATCTCTTATGGGATCTATAACTTCAAAGACTAGAGTATAGCCTAGTCCCGAAGTGTTCATAAACTCTTTAACAGCAGCCTCTGAGCAGTCTGTAAATAGTATTTCTTTGAACATCTGGGAGAAGTCTGAGGTAGGGCTAGACTTAGACGAGATAAATAAGTCTTTAGTGTGTTCGTCCCATGATAGAATACCTAGAAATCCATTTTCTTTAGCATAGACAGTTACAGGGTATGCAAGTGATTCGGGACTAGGAGCTAATTCCTCACCAAAATTAAAAAACTTATCATAACCTCTAGCAACTATATTATTAGTCTGATTATTAATAAACAAACCTCTAGCTTTACTATTTACATTATTCCATAGACCTTTATAAAAAACTTTTCTATCAAATATATAAGAGTCTATGTGACCATAAGTTTTTTTCTTAACTCTTTTATGCCTTATTTCTTCTTCTAAAGATTCTATAAAAGAACTAGAAGCTTCTGTGTTATTTACTCTAGGGCTATCGATACTTAAATCTTTTATACCTTTTTGTCCTATGTTTAATACAGATAGTTTGCCTCCCGATTCTACTTTAGATTCTAGGCACACGCCAGTTATGCCAGTGGTTGAGTAATATATATCTAGTTTAGGTTTATTGTTTCTGTGCCCGTGTATTTGAAACTCTAATTTTGTACTTTCATGAGGAGAAAATTCATAACCTTTATAGGGAAGAAAGTCATAACCTCTAACCCCTTTCCATACAACCGAAGAAGGAAGGTTAATAAGAAAGTGATTGTTTAAGTGATAATAAGTATTAACGTCTACCCCAGCATGACTCACTAAAAGAATCTCGTCTAAAAAAGGGAAAGCACTGTAAGGGTTATTGAACAAAAAACAATCTCTAGTTTTATTAAGAATATCTTTAAACATCTTCTTAAGTTCTTTTTCTGGATATTCTTTAAGTAACTCAGGCAAAGTTTCTCTGCCAAATGTAGTAGATAAGTATTTTTTATTGCCTGTTAAATAATCTACCCAGTGAACTTCGTGATTTCCCATTACAAGGTGCACATTGCTGTTATTTACTAGAGAGTAGATAAGATCAAAAGTCTTTAAATTATCAGGGCCTCTATCTAAGTAATCTCCTATGAAAACAAAACCGTTGTTATGGTCATGAACATCTACAGAGGACAGAAATTTATAAAGAGGCTCATAGCAGCCATGGATATCTCCTATAAAATAAATATTTTTGTATGCAGGGATAGTAGGAACTGCAGTATCGAACCTGTCTTCGTATTTTATTTCAGGTATAACTTCTTCGTATAATTCTTTTTGTCTTTCTACTACAGATTCAGGAACAGACTTTATGCCTCTATCCGAATTATCGCATACAGGTTCAGTCCCGAAATCCTTACAAGTCCATTTATAAAAATATTTCTTACATAGGTCTATAAAAGGTTGCATAGACTTTAAATTTTTAAACGTAGCGTCTAAATAAATAGTCTGTCCTTGTCTCATTCTGAACTCTACAGATTCTTTAACAAGTCTCCATACTTCTTTATCTCTGTCTTGTGATATACCAAAACCGTCTAACTCAGTATTATATTTAACGCCTGCTAGTTGTAGTCTAAGTTCATCGGGACTTATGGTGTAAGGCTTTAGGTGATTGTCTTCGATCCAAGTGCTTTTACCTGTTCCTGACACACCTCTTAAAAATGTTAGTATTCTCATTTATTTTCCTCTTTATACAGTTTACTTTTTAGTTTAAATCCAGTTCTTAATAAAGCATTAGTTAATTCTTTTATAGGTATATCCTGAATGGTAGCTTCTGGGTGTAGATGCCTGCCTTCAAGTAGGTATTTGCAAAGTCTGTATAAAACAGTAGACTCTCTTTTACTGAGCTTGGAGCATAGATCCTCTATAAATTTATCAGGGGCTTTAAATAAGCTAATGTCTTTCATGTAATTTATTATACCAAAAACAAAAAATGAGTAACATTAAATATTACTCATCTTCGTTCTAGGTTTTAAATTTATATTTTAATGTTTAATTGTTAATAAAAATAGCAGCATTTATTAATCTCCATACTCACACTCGACCTTAACATCGCCATTGCACGTGTAGGGGACTTCTATTTCAGGCTCTTTAAGAGAAGTTATAAGGTAGAACATATTAAACAAAGCCTCCCTATAACCCTGCTCCATTCTTTCATCCCCATATTCTACGGCATGAAAATCTTTGTTAATAGCTTTCATTAGTTTCTGCCTAGTCTCCTGCGGCATCTCGTATTTGTATTCGTACATTAGTCATGCTCCTTCTCTATATCTATTACTTCTATACTATCCTTAGTGACTATAACCTTTGCATGGTCACCAAATAAGCTATTCATAACATCAGGTGAGGTTGCTAATTCATATTTAAAGTTTACTAAAGTTCTTACCTTGACATTCTCACTTTTACTTAGAGGGTAAATGTAATTATCTTCGTAGCTAGAGAAATAGTCTACGTCTTCCTTCAAACTGTCTTTAAATTCTTTAGTTACTTCAAAGTCGCTTGGAGGGTAAACGTCAAACTCGCAAGGTGAGCCATCATTAAAATAAGGAGTGTACTGTTCCCACTCAAATCTTATTAACTCAGGTACTTCCTCGAATAGTTCTTTAATTCTTTCAGCGAAAAGTTTTACCCCTCTTTCTCTTTTAATCTCTCGAAGTTCTTTTTCCTTCTCTTTTATTTGGTTTTCTAACTTCTCTAGTTCTAGTTGTATTTCTGCTTCTCTACTCATTTGTGTTGCTCCTTTATTTTTTTTCAAACTGTTAATCATTTTTATTAATCAAATATTTTTCGCCCTGAATAATTAATTCAATAGCTTGTATATTATCTATTTCCATATCCGAGTAATAGAACTTGTTTCTAGTAATTTTTCCATCAATATTAGAAATTGTATTAATGTCTAATTTTAATGCTTTGAACTCATCTTTTATATTAGTAGAAAAATGCACCCAAATTTCTATACCATTTCCTTTTTTTATTTTTATCTCTTCTAAACCATCACGCCAAATAATCACGCTATCAGCGAGAATAGGCTCCAGTAAGAATTGTTTATTGTTGATTTCATTAAATATTTTCATTTTTTATATTCCTTCTTTCTCTCTTTGTAGTTTCCATTTCTGGTAACGCTTTTCTGATGCTATTTTTTGCTCTTCTGCTGTTAACAAGAACTCTTCAGAATAATTTACATCTACATCTGAAAATTCTTCACAAATATATAATTCTTCCTCGCACCATTGGCAAGTAAATTCTTTAATAGGCTCTCCGCAGTTTTCACATTGCATTTGTTCATACTCCTTTTAATCCACTAGGGATATTTTATCGCTCTCGTTAAGAGATATTTTATAGCTCTTACCTACTTGTCCGCCCATCCATTTCTCTAGTTTCATAGAAGAAAAGCATTTCTCAAGAGTAGGGATAAACCCTAAGTCTTCTATTACGTGCTGTTCTCCTACGTCCCTCACACTTACTATTCTACCATGTGAGTTGGTAATTGTCTTACCAAACATTTTTTCTAGTAGAAAAATCCCGAATGAGTTATGAAGTATCATTCTATGCCTCATATCGGGAACATTTTGCTTGGTCATATCAAAGAAATCGTGAAGTTCTTGATAGTCTTCAGGAACTCCACCCCATCTATTAGCTGATACTACTGCGTGTTTATATGGTTTCATTATCTTCCTCTTCTTTCGCTTTTTCAAGGTTTTCTAAGGTCATCCAACAATCCCTCTCCTCTAACTGAGTTACACTGAATATTTTTATTTCTTTAGGTTCAGGTTTTTTAGGCAATGTCTTATACGCCCACCACTCGCTGCCGTCATACTCATGTCTTTCTAACCAAAAATCTTTACCTACAACTACTAAATCTGAGGCTATTTCCTGTCCTCCGAAGCCGTCATCATACTCTATGTGCAGGGCTATCCTTTTAAATTCTTCTATGGTTATACGCCCGTAACCTTCAGCCCCTACCCACTCTACATCTTCAGGGCTTTTGTCGTTGCTTTCTAGTTTTATTACTGTTTCACGCCATAAATTTTGCATTACTGGTATCCTTTTAAATTATAAAGTTCTTTAGAGAACATTTCCATACTTTCTGTTAGATCGTCCATTATGTCTAAAAGACTTTCTACAGTTTCGTTCTTGTATTCTATTTCTTCTTCTAGCTTATTTATTTTTTCTTCAGTGTCTTCTACTTCTAGGCTTTCGTGTATGCCGTATTTAACAAATAGATAGTCTAGTC
>CALBDR010000095.1 GCA_937927525.1 uncultured Candidatus Melainabacteria bacterium | reverse complement strand
GGAAACAATATGACAACTAAGGAAAAACTTGAGCTTGAATATCTTAAAGCTAAAGTTAACAATCTTGAAACAAAAATCGATATTTATAATGATCAATTCGGTCCGACTGACAGGCATGTTTTAAAGCTCAAAAATGAGGTTAAAAAGCTTGATATGCTTATCCTTGACCTTATGGTTAAGGATCAAGAAAACAGCGTTAAACGGGCAATAATCGCTTAACAGAGGGGGTTTTATGAAAATCACTTATTTTAATGATGGTGGCCATGGTTGGTATTCTGTAAAGCGTGAAAAGCTAAAGGCCATGGGAATTCTGGACAAAGTTTCTGGTTTTTCATATGAGAAAGGTAAAAGCGTTTATTTAGAGGAGGATTGCGACGCATCTCTGTTTTTCAATGCCTTAACCGAAGAAGAAAAACAGTCAATTAAGGTTATTAACTCTTATAGGGATCGTTCGCCTGTAAGGAATTATTCCAGATTTTCTTCGACTTTTGATAACGCATGATATAAAATAAATTAAGGTCTTAAACAAGGGGGGAAACAATGGGAACACGAACACTAGTACATATAAAAGACGGAAGAAAAACAATTGCCACAATTTATAGGCAGTATGACGGCTATCCGACGGGCATGGGTGAGGATATTAAGGAAATTCTAAATAACGGCAAGGTGGAAATTCTTAACGGTTATAGCGGATCGTCAAGAATTCCAAAACAATTTAACGGCATGGGTTGTCTTGCCGCTTATCTTGTAGGGGAGTTGAAGCAAGAAAAGATTGGTAATGTTTATCTTTATCCGGCTAACTCTAAAGACTGTGGGGAAGATTTTGTTTACACAATCACGGAAAGTAAAGGAAAATTAAATTTAAAGGTTTTTGATGTTTACGAAAATAAAACGCTTTACAATGGATCTTTAACGGGTTTTTGTGGGGAAACTGCAGAAGGAAAAACTCCTCTAGAGATTCAATTGTCTTGATTTTTAATGACGCATAATGTATAACTTTATTAAGGAAACAAAACAAAAGGGGAATTTTATGTCAATTTGTCTCACTCAAACGTCTCACATTGGTTCAAATAAGTTCGGCTTTATTTCATCGGCTAACCTTGTCCAGACCTTGGAAAATAAAGGCCTGAAGCTTGCCGATGTCGTGGAAAGTAGAATCAGAAAGAACAAAGAGAAACGCCTTGGTTTTCAAAAACACGTTATGCGCTTTAACACTGGCGTTTCAAACAATCAAGGTAATTTACAGCTATTGGCGATAAATTCTCATGAGGGATCATCAGCCCTCACATTTAGACTAGGTTTTTTTCGCATGGTTTGTTCTAACGGTTTGATTGTGGGAAGCGATCTTGTCCCACAAATTAAAGTTAGGCATACTTCAAACGGCCTTTTAAAACTTGATGATGCAATTGAGGAAGCCATGGAATACCAGACAGCGGCTAAAATTTCCATTGAAAAAATGCAAGATACTAAAGTAAATGCTGAAACTTTTGAAAAACTTGGAAAGGAAATTTTGAAGCTAAGACTAGGTGAAAAATACTCCGAAAATCTTGTACCATTGTTCGAGTCAAAAAGGTGGGAAGATAACAAAGAAGATCTTTTTAGCGTTTTCAATGTTATGCAAGAAAATGTTATCCGCACTGGTTTTCATGTGTATGACCGTGAAAATAATACTTATAGAAAGATAAGAGCGATTAAAGGAGTTGAGAGCAGTATGGTTTTGAATAATGTCATGTTTAACGAAGCTTTGAAACTTGCAGCATAACTTAAGCGGGCTTTATGCCCGCTTTTTTTTTGGAGTAAACTTTATGCAATCTAGAAAAGTGAATGATGAACTATATTTTTATTATCTAAATAACTGTAAGGATATTGATCAAGCGTTTCAGGAGTTTTGCCTTTATGAGGGCCGGTTTGAGTTTCAAGATCAACGCAAAACGTTAGCTAATGATAGTTTATTTTGGGAATTTGTTGAGGAATTTAAAGAGAAAAATGGTTGACGCAATGTTTCTTTACTGATAAGATGAATTAAGAAACAAGGGGGATAAAGTGAAAAACAAAATGCTCTTAACTACTCAAAACGCAAAAACTTCCAAAGGTGAGGATTTAGGTTATCTCACTGGAATTCTTTACATGGCACCTGCTAACACGGTTGAAGGCGTTAATCTTTGCAAATTTGCATCAAAAGGTTGTAGGGAAGCTTGCCTTTATTCTGCTGGCCGTGGTAAATTTTCAAACGTGCAAAAAGCACGTAAAGCCAAAACAGAGTTTTTCAGAGACAATCAAGAGGCTTTTATGACTTCCCTTGTTTGGTCAATTCAAAAGGTTATTAGACAAGCGGAAAAGCAAGGTTTAAAACCTTGTATAAGACTCAATGGCACTTCTGACATTGCTTGGGAAAATATCATCATTGATGGTAAAAACATTTTTGAGCTTTTTCCTACAATTCAGTTTTATGATTATACGGTTGACCATACAAGATTGGCCGCATTATCAAGTCATTGGAAAAATTATCATTTAACCTTTTCCAGAAAGGAGTCAAAAGCTAATCATCGTTTATGCGAAAAAATGCTGTCAATGGGAGTCAACGTTGCTGCAGTTTATAAAGATGCGTCTAAAGCGGTTGAAACGCTTGGGGCGGTTAACGGGGACCTTCATGACTTGCGTTTCCTTGACCCTAAAGGGAAAATTGTTGCTTTAAAAGCTAAGGGAGACGCTAAGAAAGACTTATCGGGCTTTGTTATTCACAATTAAAAAGGGGGGTCATGATTTTACTTTCATGGGCTTTAAAAGGATTAATTTTTTACTTTATTTGTAAACTTATTGACAAGGGGATAACATGAAACTCGACGTTAAAAACTTTGCTGAAAAATTATTGAGTGAAGGCTTTTCTAGTCAAAAAATTGATACTGATGATTTTTCTTTCAGAGTCTTAGAAATGCTTTACGACACGGAATTTTTTGATGAATTGGAAACAAAATTAATTGAATTGGAAGATGAAAGATTGCTTTCATAAAGGGGAAAATTATGAATATTCAAGAATTCAAAAGTGAAGTTAAGGGGAATTTTTTTAGAGCTTGTTTCGTTAAAAAGGACGGGACAATCAGAGAAATGACCGCACGTTTTGGAGTCAAAAAGCATTTGAAAGGCGGGGAATTAAAGTATAATCCAGAGTCTTTAAATTATATCGTAGTCTTTGACATTGAAAAGAAAGCTTATAGAACAATTAACATGGACAAGCTTATCTTTCTTAGATATAACCAAAAAGAGATTCTAGGGCCTAATGCAATGCTTTACACGCTAGAATAATAAAAGGGGTAATTTATGTTAAAGCCTATCGTACTATTATTAATTTTTATCTTAATGGTAATTTCAATTAAACACGGAAAAAGCACAAAAGAACTAGCTGGTGAAGTAAGGCACGTCTGCAAAGATATTTGTAAGTAAAAAGGGGAAAAAGTGAAGACGTTTATCATTGACCTTGATGGAATTGATTCAAGCAGTTTTAAAGAGCTTATGGGGCTTGTCTTAACCATAGGACTAAACTTTAGAAAGCTTGATAAAAAAGCGGAAAGCGGGACTAGTAGGACTTTGTTCGTGGAAACTGAAACAAAAAAAGAAGTGGAAAAGCTTGAAAAGTTTTTAAAAGAGTCTGGCTTTTGTTCTTTTTCCATCGTTCACGACGACATGAAAGCAACTCAAAATGATAAAACTATAGGCATTTTTTCCCAATTACACGGAGACTCAAAAGAGTATTATCTTGATAACTCAACCGGGAAAAGATTCTCAATCGTGAGGTAAGCTGTGTCTAAGATGGATGTTTTCGTTTATTTTAGTTCTGGATTGCTTTTGGCAATGATTACTGGAATGATTATAAGGATGTAACATGACTAAAATTGAAAGCTTTTTGTTGCTTATTGGAATTTACGGGCTTATTATAGTTGCAGGTGGAATCGTATATAATATTTTTGAAAGGAGTATAGAAGATGACTGATCAAAGAATTGAAAAGCAAATCGACGAAACTTGTGAAACATTGGACAAAACGCTTGATGAAACACAAAGAAAAGTTTTAGAGGCGAAGCTTTTTGAACTTGTAGAGCAATTAAACGGAAACACAATTTATCTAACGGTGCAATGATGCTCGAAACTCGCATCAAAAGGTTTTAAGATGAATATATTTTGCACTTCAGACTGCCCTATTGAATCGGCCCAATTTTTAGATGATAAAAGGTGCATAAAGATGTGTTTAGAAACTGCTCAACTCTTGTCCAGTGCTTTACGCTTATGCGGACATTCTGGTGAAGGTCTTTACAAAATAACCCATAAAAACCACCCGAGTAATGTCTGGGCTAGAACTACCCAAGGGAACTATAAATGGCTTTTAGAGCATTTTAGAGCGTTATGCAACGAGTATACTAGACGCACTGGAAAAACTCACGCAAGTTCAAAACTTTTGCCTATCTTTGAGCGAGGCGTTAGCCTGATTCCAGTGGGTGAAAGAATGCCTTTTTCAAACAATGCAAGAAACTTGACTAAAGGCGTTGACTTTACGCATGAGAAAGATACAATTAAGGCATATCAACTTTACCTGTCTGAGAGGTGGGAAAGTGACAAACGTGAACCAAAATGGAGTTAAATTATGGAACAAGATAGTGATGCAAAGCTAGAAGAGTTTGCTTATAACTCAAATACAGAAAGGTTAAAAGAATTAGTTGGTCTTATGAATAAGCTGTTGTCCATGGATAACATAGAGCAATTAAAAGACTTAGGATTCAAATATAAAGATAGTCACAGGTTACACGATATTTTAGAAAAAGCTTCAAAAGAGTTGGAAGTGTACGCCAAAGAACTTGAACGGAGGGGAGTAAATGGAAACAATTAAAAAATTCAAAAACCGCAAGCTTTACAGCAAAACAACGAAAAGCTATGTTACACTTAACTACCTTGTGGACAAGCTTAGAAACAAAGAATCTTTCCAGGTTGTCGAGCATGGAACTAATCTGGACATTACAAGTAAAACACTTAAACAAGCGTTAGTTACTGTTGACTTATCCGACGATGTTGTGAGGCGTGTCATTTTGGGAGAATAGTCATTGACTTGTCGCATTAAATATAATAAATTAGACTCCGGTGAGCTTCAAAGCAATGAGCTACAAGCGTCTTCTGGAGCTTGTTATTTTGCTAAAATTGACTTTGTAAAAGGTCATTGGAGAATTTTCAATGCTAAGCGTAGAAACGTCATTAAAGAGGGATTTAGCCTCAATAAGAACGTGCTTAGGAGAATGGTTAGAAGAGAACTTCAAAAACTGGGAGTAAAGCTTGAAAAAGAATTTAAGCCAAGCGGATATGCAAAAACCAGAAGTGGGTGAACTTTATATAACAGAATCTAAAAGAGTTATAAAAGTTACTAAATGGGACACTGAGTTCGACACGGTGTTTTATAGAATTAAAGCAAATTATAGCTGGTCCTCGGAATATGCTTGGGATTGGATATCTTATCCAAAAAGAAAATTAACGCCGTTGGAGATAGAGCTTGTATGATGACTGAATTAACTCCAGAACAAGAAGCTAAAATTCCAGAATATCTAGACTATTGGCTTAGTGTTGGCTTAAGAACTGAACCAATTAACCAAAGTAAAGCTGAAAATGCTGTAAGTTTTTTATATGAAAAATTCTTACAAAAAGTTAAACCTAAAAATATTATTTTTTTACCTTCTCCAGAAGATTGTTTAAGGTATATAGTAAAAAACCAGCTTAGGAACCAGCTTTGGAACCAGCTTAGGAACCAGCTTTGGTACCAGCTTTGGAACCAGCTTGGGGGCCAGCTTAAGATTCAGCTTTGGGACCAGCTTGGGAACCAGCTTAGGGACCAGCTTTGGTACCAGCTTTGGAGCATACACAATCCTTTAACGAATTGGGAATTTTCGAATTATTGGCATTATTCTTTTATTTTAAATGAGATATTTCCAGAAAAGAAGAAAGATTTTATTTTATACGAAGAGTTTTTAACACATAGTAAAGAATTTCATTACTTATTCTTATTTGAAGATGTAGCTTTGATTTCAGATTTCCCAAAAGTTATCTCCATGACAAATGGCCAACTTAATAGTGAGACGGGCAAAGCTTTAGAGTATAGAGATGGTACAGGTTTATATGCTAGAAACGGAAAAGTAGCCAATTCTCTTTTAGAATTAGAATTGTGTTGAGTTTTTAATTGCTGCGTGGTATAATAAATCTGGGAGGTAGCTTATGAACTTAATTGAAAAATTTGAAAATAAACCTTTTCAGGATGTTGGAACTTTCAATGCAATTTTTACAAAAACTCCAATACTAGGATTTGATAGTAATACTCCAGTGGAAATTAAAAACATCGTCGCTGGAAAAAGAAGGGTATTGGTGGGTAATTCTGAGATTTTCTTAGATCTTAGAATGAGGTCAGCTCCGATTGCGGAGATTAAAAAGACTAGAGAGGGTAAAAAAGTTAAAGTAAGAAGAGTATCTGAGAAAAAAAAGCTAAAACTTCCAGATTTTTATAGAATGCTTAAACCTTCTGAGTTTGTTGTTTACTCCGCAATAAAAGAAGCCAAAGAAATTGATGGAATGGAAGAACTTTCAAGAGTTATTGGAATAACTAATAAAACAATAGCGCAAACTATAAAAAGGCTAGTAAAACTAAAGCTGGTGCAGACGGAATGTGTAGCTGGGCCTAGCGGAAGTTTTACAAAAATTAAAATTGACACAAGCTCACTTTTAGAACAAAATACTACTAACGCAAACAACAAACAAGAGGAGAATGCGTGAATATTTCCCAACTAAAAACAGCTATTCCATATCTTATTCAAGCAGGACTTGTCCCTAACATTATAGGAAAGCACGGCATTGGTAAATCCTCTGTAATTGCTCAATACGCTAAAGAAAATGGTTATACGTTTCATCCGTTCTTTCTTGGACAAATGTCAGATAACGGAGATCTTCTAGGACTTCCAGAGTTTGACAGAGATTCATCTGGGAAAGCTCTTTCTGTTAGCTTTGTTCATCCGGCAAAGCTTCCAAAAAAGCCTAAATCCATTCTATTCTTTGACGAGCTTAATCGTGCATCAAAAGAGCTTCTTCAAGCTATATTCCAGCTTGCTTTGGAAGGAACTCTACACGACTACACTCTTCCAAAAGACTCGGCAATTATTATGGCAATGAATCCAGCAACGGATGACTACTCGGTTTTGGACTTTGCCGACAAGGCTTTTGCTGATAGGTTTGTCCACATCAACCTAGAACCAACTCACGAAGAATTTCACCAGTTCATGACTTCTAAGTACGGAACTTCTTCTGTTAGTGAGTTTCTCAAGCAACAAACAAAGCTATTGGAAGAAGAAGATCTTAAGCCTGTGAGTCTAGAATTTGTTAAACCTTCTAGAAGATCTTGGGACAGACTCCAGACTTTGGAAAATACAAAAATTCCAGAGAATATTTTTAGAGAAGCTGGAATGGGTATCGTTGGCACAGCTGCCATGATTTCCTACTCGTCTTGGAAGCAAACTAGAGTTAAAGTTTTAGATGGCGAACAAATACTAAATAACTATGAGAAAGTTAAAAATGAGTTTGTCTCTTATTTTAAAAATCCAAAAACAGGAGAATTGCTAGAAACTCCAAGAAGTGACTTAGTTTCAACGGTATGCTCCTCTGTAACCGACGTTTTAAAAATTTGTCTTAAGGACGACAGTATAACAAAAGAGCAAGTTAGCAACCTAACCGAGTTTTTACTAGACGCTCCTGTTGAAAATTGTTACGCTCTTCTGTTGAGTATTAAAAACATATCAGGATTTTCTACCAATATTCACATGAGAGAGAATATTTTAGTAAATAAAGAGTTGATTGAAAAGGTAAAAGAGGCTAGAATTGCTAGAGACAAGTATGAAGAAGCTGTAAAAAAGCAAAGAGAAGAAGAAGACGAAATACCTTTCTAGACTGGAGTGTTAGTATGAATAAAATTCAACAAGCTATCTCGGCTTTATTATTCTCAGAACCTTTTTATGGTCATTTAATTTCTAAGATGGTCATTGCTAAATCTACTAAAGTGCCGACGGCTGGGGTTTTCGTTACAGATAAGATAAACCTACACTACAACGAAGAATGGCTGGACTCTCTTGAATTGATTGATGTTGTTAAGGTTTTGAAGCATGAATGTGGGCACATTTTACAAGAACACATTCCAAGATCAAAACAAATTGGAGCAACTTCACAAGAACTTCATAAGAGATTTAACCTGGCAACCGATGCAACTATTAACATACAAGATCTTGTCCCGACGGTTGATAAGATTGGAGGAGTTACAGTCAAAAGCCTGAATGAAATGATGAAGAGCATGATTGATAAGGCAAATGCTGAGAAAAAGGAAAACAGAAAGTTTACTCCTATGAAACCGGGAGAAATAGCGGAATACTATTACAACAAAATCAATGAGTTTGCAGATCAAAACTCTGACATTTTGCCACAATCTGATGGGTTTGGTGAAACTTTGGACGATCACTCTATCTGGGAGGAGTCAGATGATAATCCAGAAGTTTTAAAAGAGGTAATAAAAGACGCTGTAAACAATACAGTAAAGAATTGTGGAGGCATTGGACAGTTACCTTCGGACATTGCTGCCATTGTCTCAGAGATGAATAAGAGTCAAATTAACTGGAAACAAGAGCTGAGGCAGTTTTACGTAAACACTCTTAAAAGCACTAAAATTCCAACAAGAAAAAGAAGAAACAGGCGTTACGGAATACTCCAACCTGGGAGTAAAAAGAAACCGGACTTACATTTGGCTTTGTGCGTTGACACTTCTGGCTCTGTGAGCGATGCGGAACTTTGCATGTTCTGGGGAGAGATGCAAGCTATAAGCGATTGTGGAGCTAAAATCACGGTTATAGAAGCGGACTGTACTGTGCAGAATGTATATGAATTTGAAAAGGGAAAAACTCCAAGCTTTAAAGGTAGAGGCGGCACATCCTACAACCCAGCTATAAAAAAAGCGGTGGAGTTAAAAGCAGATGGCATAATCTACTGCGGTGACTTTGACACTGCGGACAATCCAGAAAATCCTAAAAAGCCTTTTCTGTGGGTGGGTGTTAGAAAATCTCCTCCTCCAGCTGAATTTGGAAAGGTTGTTTATTTGGAGGAGTTAAAATAACATGGACATAGATAAATACATAGAAACGTACAAGCGTTTGAAGATAGCTTTCTTAGTTGTTGGAGTTGTCGCTGTAGTCATTGCTAAGGGAGCTTTTTTAGTTCATTTAGAAGAGATTAGAAAAAAATTCCAAAGCTGAGAGGTTTTATGACTTTAGCTTCATGTGTGTTGTTTTATTCTTTGTTACATGGAATTGATCCCAGAATTACTCAAGCTGTCATTACTGTGGAAAGTAGTGGGAATCCCTTTGCTATGGGATCTAAGGGCGATTCTGGTTTGATGCAGATAAGACACAAGTTTGTCCCAGAAACGGAAAAGCAACTATTACAAGCATGTACTAACATAAGAAGGGGGGTTTCTATTCTTAAAAAAGCAAAGCAGAGATGTAAACACAAAAAAGACAAAACTTGGCTGGTTTGTTACAATTTAGGGATAACAGGAGGTAGCAGGATAAAGCATCCAAGTAGTTTTATTTACTACAAAAAAATTATGTCTGAGTTCAAAAAATAGTTCTGGTTCTACCAAAATTGTGGTATGTTTTATAGTACAGCGTGTGGAGGTTGAATGAATAAGTCTAATAAATTTCTCAGTGAATTGGTAGCCTACAGAACTTATGCAAAACATTTAAATGCTTTTAACAGAAGAGAGTCTTTGGAAGAAACTCTAAACAGAAACATGACTATGTACTTGGATAAGTATCCCAAGTTAAGTAGGGATATTATCAAAGCTTTTAAGCAAGTGCATGATTTCAATGTTATGCCTTCGATGAGATCTCTCCAGTTTGGAGGAGAAGCTATTTTTAGGAATAATGTTCGTTTATTTAACTGCTCTTTTGCTAACATTACCTATCCAAGAGTTTTCGCAGAAGCTTTGTTTTTGCTTCTATCTGGGACAGGTTTTGGATATTCTGTACAAACTCACCACATTAACCAACTTCCTCCAGTGAAGAGTCCTAAGGAAGAAGGAATTTACATTGTTCATGATTCCATAGAAGGCTGGGCTGAAGCTTTAAATCAATTAATGTCAGCTTATTTTTACGGAGCGATTAGGCCTATCTTTGATTTTTCCAAGGTTAGACAAAAAGGATCTTATCTTGTTACAACTGGAGCAAAAGCCCCAGGACCAGAACCTCTTAAAAAAATGCTTGAAAAGGTAGAAGAACTTTTGAGGCTTGCTATTGGAAGAAAGCTAAGATCTTTAGAAGTTCACGACATTGTTTGTATGATTGCGGATTGTGTTCTTTCTGGAGGAATAAGAAGAGCTGCACTTATTAGTTTGTTTGACAGAGACGACAAAGACATGCTGACTTCTAAACACGGAGCATGGTGGGAAAAATATCCACACAGAGCTAGAGCTAACAACTCGGCAGTTCTTCCAAGACACGAAACAACTTATGAAGAGTTTAAAAACGTGTATGATATGTGTATCGCATCAAATGCAGGAGAGCCGGGGTTTTTCTGGACAAATGATGTTGAGTGGGGTACTAATCCTTGTGCGGAGATAGGCTTGCAGTCAAACCAATTTTG
>CALBDR010000094.1 GCA_937927525.1 uncultured Candidatus Melainabacteria bacterium | reverse complement strand
CTAAATCTGCTTCTCACGAACTTCAGTTCTAATCTTTTCTAAGAAATCTTTTATAGACATAGCTTCCTGATCTTTTGATCTACGGAATCTAACATTTACTGTCTCTGATTCAATTTCTTGATCACCTACTATAAGCATATATGGAATCTGTGATTCTTGAGCTTGGCGGATTTTGTAATTCATTCTCTCTGAACTAAGGTCTGCTTGTGCTCTGATATCACTATCTATAAGGAAGTCACGGATTTTTATCGCGTAGTCATTATGTTTATCTGTTACTGGAACTACCATGACTTGATCAGGAGATAGCCACACTGGGAAAGCTCCTGCAAAGTGCTCGATAAGAACCATGGTAATCCTTTCCATAGAACCAAAGATGGCTCTATGAATCATAACTGGTCTTTGAGCTTTGCTTTCACTATCGACATAACTTAAGTCGAATCTTTCAGGTAAATTAAAGTCGAGCTGAATAGTAGCTCCCTGCCATACTCTACCTAAAGCGTCTTTTAATTTAAAGTCGATCTTAGGACCGTAGAAAGCTCCATCGGCTGGGTTAATTTCAAAGTCAACATTTAACTCTTTTAAAGATTCGATTAGACCTTGCTCAGCAAAATCCCAAAGTTCAGCGTCACCAATTGCTTTCTCAGGCTTGGTAGAAACTTCCACTTCAAAACTCAATCCCAGGGCTGAATAGATTTTATCTATTAACTTATATACTCCTTGGATTTCAGTTTTAAACTGTTCTCTAGTACAGAAGATATGAGCGTCATCCTGGGTGAAACCTCTAACCCTAGCTAATCCATGAACTGCGCCACTTGCTTCATTTCTATAAACAGTTCCCATTTCAGCCATTCTGATTGGTAGATCTCTAAAGCTATGTCTATTATTTTTAAAGATTAGAACATGAAATGGACAGTTCATCGGTTTTAAAACATACTCATCTTCATCAACTTTTAAGTTGTACATGTTTTCTTTATAGAAAGAGTTATGCCCAGAAATATCCCAGAGTTCAGACTTTGCAATATGTGGAGTTACTACAAATTCATAACCAGCTTTTCTGTGTTCCCTAGTCCAGAATTTTTCTAACTCTTGTCTTATGGTTGCAAGCTTTCTATGCCAGAAAACTAAGCCAGCTCCAGCTAGTTCGTGAGTTGAGAAAAGGTCATGGGCTTTTGCTAATTTTCTATGATCTCTTTTCTCACTTTCTTCAAGTTGCTTGAAATAGTTATCAAATTCTTCTTGATCCCACCAAACAGTACCGTAGACCCTTTGCATTTGGTCATTTTCTTCTTTACCACGCCAGTAAGCACCAGAAACGTTAGTTAATTTGACGTGTTTGATAAATTTAGTGTTAGGTAAATGTGGTCCAGCACATAAGTCTGACCATAATCTTTGACCATTATTATCTGTGAAGTAATATTCAGTAGGCTGATTATCTCTATGTTCTTCTAAAAGTTCAGCTTTGTAAATTTCACCAGATGCCTTATAATCAGCTAATTTTGTGTCAACGTTCTCGATATTAACTTTCTCGATTTTATAAGCACCAGAAGCAAATTTCTTCATTTGCTTTTCTATTTCAATTAAATCTTCGTCTGTAATCTTTTTGTCTTCGATTTGGAAATCATAGAAGAAACCTTTTTCAGTCGCTGGTCCGACACCAACTTTAGCGTTAGGAAACATTTTTTGAACGACTGAAGCTAATACATGGCTAGTTGTATGTCTTAAAACTTCATAGCTTTTTTTATCACCAACCTTAATTACTTTAACTCTATCGCCTTCATTAATAGGGGTGCTTAGATCTCTAACATCTCCATTAATTTCTAAAGCTATAGCTTTTTTTGCAAGTGAGGTGGAAATAGCTTTAGCTAAATCTAAACCTGAAGCTCCATCATCCACAGATTTCGAACTACCGTCTTCTAATATAACTGATACCATCGTCATTAAATAATAGCAAAAAATTCAATTTAACTGGATCTATCTATAATTCTAATAGTAAGGGTTTTTATTTTTTTCTCTACTATATACTCTAGCTGGGTCTTCCAAGGCATTTCTTCTTCGGCGGGTTTGAGTAGGGTCAAAGAATGGAATAAATTCTTCATCTGCACTTTCAGTAGATAAGCCTGCTTTGATATTACCTTCTTCAGTTTTAACCATCCTATGTAGCTCATAGTCGTGTTCAAATCTTAGGGTTTGAGACATGATAAATGGTACTGGAATACTATGCTTAATTACAAATGGTTTAGCTCTAGAGTCTGGACTTATTTTACTGTAAACACTATTTTTTTTTGTAACTAAACTAAGCTTTTCATGATTTAATTTAGCCCTCATAGGGATTCTAGTTCCGCTGTGGGTAATTATATTCTTAATAGTTATATCTATATAAGCCTCTTGACCATTTTCACCCGCTTTTCGAAGCTCACTTATTTCAGCTTCAAAAAGCATTCCCACTGGAAGAGCTAAATCAGCTCCAGAAAAGACTGGTGCGGATAATTGCATTAAAATTTTATCGCCTAGTTTACTCGTTTCAGAGCTTATATCTTCTCGAGCAATCATTTGCATCGGTGAATTTGGAGGGATAAATACGACTTGAGTCTTCTCTCTAGCGTAAATTGAAGTTTCCGAAAAAAAACTACTAATGCTTAGAAGTACAAATAATATTATGAATCGCTTAAAGCAAATGCTATTCATAGTTTAATAGTAAGGGTTTTGGTTCTGGTAATAACCATTAGCTCCTTGTTGAGGAGGAGGTGGAGCGCTTGGAGTTTGGAAAGAACCACTAGATGGATCTCCAAATGGTTGTTGGAAACCTAATTCACCCTGAGGAGTTAAATTCGGAGGAGCACTACCTATCTGTAAAGGTCTATCTAGAACAAATGGAATCGGAGTTCCTTTCGTTATCGTTAATTCTTTTCCTTTTTTAATTGTGCCACCAAGTATACCTACGCCACTTCCGACAGCAGTGCCAAGTGCAGCACCTCTACCAACTTTTCCTCCACTAATAGCACCGCCGATTAAACCACTTAAAGCACCACCAGCTGCACCAGCAACCGTAGCTTTAGCATAATGCTTAGCTCTTGAATGATTCTCAGCTGTTAGTGAAAACCTATTCTGATCTAAGCTGGCTGAAAGAGGTATTCTTCCTCCATCAGGAGTAAGTACAGCTGTTAATCTAAAATCTAATTTACCTGGTGTACCGGCTCTTCCAGCAGGTGAAGCCTCTAGAACTTCAGCTTCTACGAGAGCACCTGCAGGCAAAGCAACTGAGGAACCTGAGTAAACAGGTGAACCCAAACTTAAGGTAATTCTTTCACCAGGTCTGGTAAATTCGGAACTAATAGTTTCATTAATTACAGCTTGCATAGGTGTGCCAGCTGCTACATAAGAGACAGAGCCTCTGAAATTTTGTGCGAGTAGCTGTAAATTACTTAGACTTAATACAGCCAATAATATTAATGCTAATTTAATTGATCTAGTCATATATACCTATTATTCCCTTTTAAAAGTGATGAATAACCTGAAAGTTTAAGGCTAAGTTAATATTGTATCTAATTTTGATTGTAGGTTATAAATATCTGTGCTTTCACGAAATCCTGCAAGCAAAATAAAATTATGTGCTAGGGATTTGTATACATATATCATTCCTTTTTCTGTAAGCAGGATTTGTTTTTTAGAATCACTAATAACATTAAGTTTTTCTTTAAAGAAACTTAAATCTATTTGATTTAAGTAATCACTATAAAACTCTTGAATGATTTTTTTTTCTGAGTCAATAATTATGTACGCATCGAGTATATCTAGCTTTGCTAACTGACTATTAATAGAATTCATATCTATCATATCTGTACTTAAATTATCCATGCTCAGCATTTTTTCTAATTATCTCGATACTCGAAATCTCAAGCCAAGGCTCGCCTAGAGCAACTTCGAAGACTTTAGCATTTATTTTAACTTGATCTCCATGTTCAATAACAATAGGTTTCTCCTCGTCTTTAAAAAGCTCCAACTTTGCTGCTAGCTTAAGTTCAACTAACGGAATCTGTTTTTGGTCTGGTCTAGAAAGCACTATTCCAATATATTTTTTAGAGTCTCTGAAAGCTTGGGGATAGTCTAAGGGCAGTGAGGAAAAAGAGAAGAAATCACCTACAATTTTCACTTTTTTATTTTTATAAAGTTTTGGTTGTTGTACTAAATCTTGAAGAGCGGTGAAACCTTCATCACATAATAGATTCAAGTCATTAGCCCTAGCGGTACTAAAGTTCAAACAAAGTAAACAAAGAAATAATAATTTTACTAATCTAGTCATGTTAGTTATATTTATAGTACCAAGATAAAGAAAATTTTCCTAGAATCAAACATTAATTAATGGGTTTACTCGATGATATTAAGAAATTAAGGGCAAGAGCAGAGTCTCTAAATAATAACCATGGTAAAGCTAAGAAGACAGAATTTCATTTTAAAGAATCAAACCCAGTTAGCGAAATAAATTTTAATCAACCGAACTTAGAAACTAATTCTGCTCTTGAATTATCTGAAGATCTAGCGAAAGATCCAGTTGGAGATAATATCAACGATTCTCGAGTGGAGGGGAAACCTAGAGTTGATTCTAAGTTACAAGCTTTTAGAAACCAGTCGAGAAAACAATCTTATCTTTATGAAAAGAAAGCTAAAAAAAAGAGATCAGATTTTTTTAAAAAACCTTATAAAAGTTTGCATGATCAATCTAAGCAAGACGAGGTAAAAGAGAATTTTTATGAAAGTTTTAACATTAAGATATTAATTCTCATTATCAGTGTAATTTTAATCTTTGCTTTAGTGAGGATTGAGAGTAGTTTTAGAAATAGTCACAAGAACTCAGTTCCTAGAGGAGCTGAGTTCGCGAAAGTACCTAATGATAACAATGCTTACTATTTAGAAAAAAGTTTAATAATCAGTTCAGGTATGTTCTCCAGCTTAAGTAAAGCTAAATTAGCCCAGAATCGTATTAAAAATATTACTGAACAAGAAAGTAAAATCATTAAAATTGCAGATTATTACACAATTCAGATAGGTGGGCACTACTTTGATAAAGAAGATGCATTTTATGTATTAAATGAGTTGTCTACTAGTGGTATAAAAGATATATCACTAAGGTTACACTAAACGGATTTCTCTATTTATTGTAAAATATCGTATGTATGCTAAAAGATATAGAAAACAATTACCTATTACGTAGACTTCACTCATTGAGTGGCATATTGCCTATCGGCTTATTCGTAATTTTCCACTTAATGGCTAATAGTGTTTCTATTTTTAGTGCAGAAAACTATAACAATATTATTAACTTCTTAAGATCGCTACCATTTGTAGAGTTGATTGAGTGGTCTGTTTTATTTTTACCGATTGCATTTCATGCAGTATATGGGGTGATTATTTACAAAACTGCAAAGCCTAACCATTTTCAGTATTCATACCTAGAGAACTGGAGGTACATACTTCAAAGAGTGACAGGCATGGTTGCATTAGTATATATTCTTTATCATATTTTCCAGTTCAGGACTGTTGAAGAATTAGACTATGACTATATTGCAAAGTCTCTTGCTGGAAATCAAACTATTGATTTCTTACCGAATATTCCATTATTAAATCCATTTAGTATTTATTGGTTCTATTTAATCGGTATACTCGCAAGTGTTTATCACTTAGCTAATGGTATTTGGAGTTTCTGTATTACTTGGGGAATTACAGTGGGTAAAAAATCTCAGTTAGCTGTAATTAGCTTATCTTTCTTAGTATTTATTGTTTTAAGTGTGGTTGGTATTGCAACCTGTAACTCACTTGCTGAAGCTGGTTCTAAGCTTTTATAGGACTTGCGCACTTGACTAGTTTATTTTAAAGCTAGGTCTTTTGGCATTATAGTATCTAAAATTTCTGCTAAGGCGGCTTCTTGCCCGATAGCCATTAAGTGAATACCTTTAAAGCCCATGTCTTTAACAAGACCTGTGATTTCTTTAGCGTTGTTTAAACCTATTTCTTTTTGCTTGTTTAAAGCGTTTTCGTTTTTAGGGTCAATATCGTCATAATGACTTTTCAATTCACCCATCAAGCTCTCTGGTACTTCTACACCCCAAATATTTTCATGCATAAAGCTGGCTTGCTTAAAAGTTTTAATCGGAGTAATTCCTAGAAGTGTTTTCCCAGCAATTTCGTCACTTATGGCATTTCTAAAAGATTCTAATTGCTTAAGATCAAAGCAGATTTGGGTTTGAAAATACTCAACTCCCAAAGATAGTCTTCTTTCCATAGTTTCTCTTTGAGCTGTTAGATCTGGCATACCTGGATGAGCAGCTGAACCAACACAAAAGCTATAGGCATTTTCCTCAAAAGGTTTTAATTCTTTTCCTGCATAGTCTTTTCCTGATTCAATCATTTTGATGATTTGGATTAAATCTTCTGTCCCGATATCAAATGCAGCTTGAGTATCTGGATAATCTCCTTGTTTAGGATCATCTCCTCTTAGTGGAAGAATGTTTTTAAGGCCTAAAGCAGCGGCACCTAAAATATCTGACTGTAATGCTAATCTATTTCTATCTCGACATGTTACTTGCCAAAGTGCTTCAATGCTAGTTTCTCTTTGCATTAAGTAAGAAGCTACTAGGGAAGACATCTTAACTCCAGCTCCGGAATTATCTGTGATGTTTATTGCTGAAACTTTATTTTTAAGTTTTTTTGCATTAGCTATTAAAGTTTCACAATTAAAACTTTTTTTCGGGTTTAATTCTGCTGTAGCAATAAACTTATTAGATTTTAGGTCTGCACTTAAACTCATAAAAAAATACTCTATGCTAATTTTTTACCACGTTTTTCGATGGAATCTATTAAAATATCAATAATATGGGTTTATTTGGCAAGTTATCGAAAAATATAGGTATCGATTTAGGTACCGCTAATACTTTAGTATGTTCTGAAGAAGGCATTATTCTTCGTGAACCCAGTGTGGTTGCTGTTAACAGCTTAACTTCAGAGGTCCTTGCTGTAGGTGAAGAAGCTAAAGCTATGATAGGTAAAACTCCTAGCCACATTATCGCAGTGAGACCGTTAAGAGATGGAGTAATCGCTGACTTCGGCTATGCCGAAATTATGCTTAGGTACTTTTTAGAGAAAGCTAATACTAGTAAAGGATTTTTTAAACCTATCGCAAAGCCTCGAATCGCTATCGGTATTCCTAGTGGTATCACTGAAGTAGAGAGAAGAGCTGTGCGTGAAGCTGCTGAAAATGCTGGTGCAGGTCAAGTTTATTTGTTAGACGAGCCTATGGCAGCTGCTATCGGTGCTGGACTTGCTGTTGCTGACCCTATAGGTAGTATGATCGTGGATATTGGTGGTGGTACTACTGAAGTTGCGGTAACTAGTTTATCTGGAATAGTGATCTCTGAGAGTATTAGAATCGCAGGTGATGAATTAAATACTTCGATTATTAACTATATGAAGAAAGTTTACAACCTATCTGTAGGTGAAACTACAGCTGAAAACATTAAGATCAAATTAGGTTCTGCATTTAAAGTTAGTGAAGAGTCTGATGAAGATCAGTTAGAAGTTAGAGGTTTAAATCTTCTGAATGGTTTACCTAGAACTGTAATTGTAAATAGAGCTGAAATCAGAGAAGCTATGATTGAACCATTAACATCTATCGTTGAGTCTGTGAAGAGAACCCTTGAGAGAATCCCTCCTGAATTAGCTGCTGATATTTATGATAGAGGTATTGTACTTGCAGGTGGTGGAGCACTTCTTAAAGGTTTAGATGAAATGATTGCTCATGAAACCGAAGTTCCGGTTCATATCGCTGATGATCCACTTTCATGTGTGGTTTTAGGTGCTGGTAAAGTTTTAACTGATAAGTCATTAAAGAGAGTTCTTGAGTTAACTACTACTCAAGCTAACTTAGTTTAGTAGATGAATAGTAAAGATCTCAAATCTTTTGTTCTAACAGTTTTGCTAACTTTCTTCTTAGCATGGTTTTTTGTTAGACCTATTTCAGAGGGCTTTTCTTTTATATATTCTTTTACGGGAAAGATTTTTAATCAAGTCGGATCTGAGATTTCAGAAAGTAAAGAAGAGGTCGGTGATTATATTGATTCACTTGAACGTATTAAAGAATTGGAAATTGAAAACAAAAGAATTAAACTTGAAAATATTAAACTAAATTCTTTTGCCAAACGTAAAAAATATGAAGAGCAGGCTCAGATGAACTATGCAAGCTTAAAAATACCCAGTATAAAAGCTGACGTAATTGGCAGATCTCCAGATAATTGGCATGAACAAATCATAATTTCAAGAGGTAAAAAAGATGGAGTTAGGCTTGGCAGTGGTGTCTTTTCACTAAATGGAATTATCGGACAGGTAACTAAAGTAAACGAATCTAGTTCTATTGTTAAGTTAATCTTTGATAGAAGTTTTAGAATAGGAGCTAAAGTTGTTAGAACTGGTGAATATGGTGTTATTACAGGTGCATACCCCGACTTTGCAAGTTTAGAGTTCATTAAAATTGATTCACAAATCAAGGAAGGGGATATGATTGTTTCTAGTGGTTTATGTTTGTCCAGCGATTCTTGTCCTTATCCGAATGATTTTCCGATCGGCAAGGTCGTAAAAGTAAAAAAAGACCCCAACATAGTAGGCTTAGTTGTTAAAATAGAATTCTTTGAAAAGCTTAATAGAATTAAGGAGATATACGTAGTAAATTGACACCTGAAGATACTGAATTAGACACTAAAGACCTTGCCTTTAGAATTGCAAATTACTGTGAAGATAAGAAAGCTATAGATACTGAGGTTTTAGATATTAGAGGTGTTTCTGATATCTCTGATTTCATTGTTATTTGTTCTGGTGACAGTCCCGCACAATTAAAAGCAATAGCAAGAAACGTTGAAGAGTCAATGACAGATATTCAACACGTTGAACCTATATTGAAAGAAGGTAAATATGGTGATAAATGGTACCTTTTAGATTATTCTGATGTTATTGTTCATATTATCGAGCACAGTGCGCGTGAGTTTTATAATCTAGAGGAATTATGGCAGAATGCGCTCTTCATTCCTCGTAATGAGTGGGCTGAGACTTAAAAAATCCCCCGCCAAATGACGAGGGATTTTAGTCTTACATAGTAATTTCGTGATTAACCGCCTGGTTGTTGAACATCGATATCGTCACTAGGTGGAGTCGGGACTCTTATTGGTGCTTCAGGTTTTTTAATTGCTACATATAAACCTAATTCATTACCATTTTCAGCCCTTAGAATTATTAGATTACCATCAGCTGATGCGAAACCTTTTAATTCTACGTTACCTACAGTTATATCAAGAGCACCATCAGTACTTAAATTAGTACTAGTAGCAACTCCGTCAGGACCAGCGCTTGCTGAGAATGAAACATTAGCTTCATCATTCGACCTAGAAGCTGTCTTCAGACTTACACCTGAGAACTGAGCTTGACCAGCAGAGAATGATAATCTAGAAGTTTCATCATCACAAGTTGACATAGAAACTAACTCAGTAGCTTCGATTCTGATGTTATGACAAAGAACTACATATTCGTCGTCTAAATCAGAAACTGTCATTCCAGTACCACGTCTAACTGCGAATGTTACTTCACGGCTAGCGCTAGTTACTTCGTCAGGACCTTTACGTTTACCTTTACGGTCACCGCCAAAACCAAAGTCATCGAATCTATCGTTCTTAGATACGAATACAATTACATCACCATCTGGTCTTACATAACCTTCGAAGATTTCAGCTTCACCTTCATGATCTAAATCATCAAAGGTCATGTTTACTTTACCATTGTTGATAGTAAGTGTAGCAGAACCTTCAGCTCCTTCAACTCCTTCAGTTTTCTCGATGATGAAAGCAGGAACTTCACCTGAAGAAGTATCACTGTTTTCATAGTCTCTTTCTCTGAAGATTTCAATTTCATTAAAGTTAGGCACTGCTCTACCGTTCGCAGAGATATCTACGTCACCTGTTAAACCAAGTAAACCAATAGTTCCTCTCTGTGATAGATCAATACCTAAACTAACCATGCCGTATTTACCTGCAAGCTGTGATTGACCGACAGGTGATTCTTGAACCATTGCACCGAAACCAAACTCTTGCTTAGTTTCTAGTAATTGACCGTTTCTGAATAGCTGACCACCATGAGTAGATGAAGAAATATACATTCCTTTGCCTACTGGGTAGAAGCTTTCTCTTACAGCGTTGTTCTTGAATACGAACTCGTCTCTTCTATCAAAGAAGATATCGTCTCTAGCTGGTTCGATAAATGAAATTACATTTGAAGGGCTAACATTTACGAAGAACTCTTCAATTCCGCCGTGATCATCTGGACCTCTTCTATCTCTTAATGGATCAAAAGTGAACGCATGTAAGAAGTGAGTTGGAGGTGCACCGAAGCTAGTACCATCTTCTGGAGGACATTCAATAAAGTCATCTCCTTCGAAGAATGGCTCGAAATCGTCGAAGTCGTCTTTAGGACCAGGACCGAATCCGCCGCCTGCACATGGATCACCGTGAGGTGGAGTACATGATATGAATTCACCATCTTCGAAGAATGGTTCAAAGTCTTCAAAACCATTTCCAAAGTCTTTACATGGATCATCATTTACTGGTGGACATTCGATGAAACCAGTACCGTCTTCAAAGAATGGTTGTGGTTGGTTTGGATC
>CALBDR010000093.1 GCA_937927525.1 uncultured Candidatus Melainabacteria bacterium | reverse complement strand
TTTATGTATAGATATTGGCAGTCTAGAATGTCGTTTACGAGGATTTTTGCTAAACTTGTTTTGCCGGTTCCTTGTACACCAGCAAAGAGTAGATGAGGAATCTCTTGCTTTTGCTTAATTGTATCAAAAAAATCTTTATCTTCAGAAGATAAAACTATTTCATCCAAACATTTAGGTCGATAGCGCTCAACCCATAAATTATCAAAATTCATTTTTTAGATTTATTCTAAGTGTATTTTTTATCGTGATTTTTATGATTGCCGTAATCACCATCATATAAATGAAGCATTTCAGAATTGAATAATAAAAACTGTCCTATTCTAGTTCCCTTTTTAATTCTTGCTGGACCAATTGTAACATGGAGAACTCCAGCCATCATTCCACCAACTTTTTTCCCTGTTTGCACGTCTGTGCCATAACCTGAATCGTACAAACCTGACGTTAAAAATAATCCATTTCTATTTAAAGTACTGCGAGTAATTACCCAGCCAGCTTCATGCTCTCCGACACAAATTTCATTCTCCATAATCACTTCGTAATGACCCTGTTCTAAATTAAAAAAGTCTTGTTCATCAGGAAAGATTTCTACAGAACCTCTATGCTTCTTCGTTTCGTTTGTTATTTCAAAAATATTGGAAGTAATTTGAAACACTTTTCCTAAACGTAGATCGACAGCATTTGGTTGACTGTCCCCTGTTTGTACTTGTGATAATGAACTTCTTGAAAACTTGCCAAGGATATGTTTCATTCCAGCAATTTCGCTCTTATTGTCAATATTAGTAAAAGAATAATTTACATTCTGAGACATCATGTAAAAATTATACAGCTCATTATTCAGATATCAACTGTCGACCTGTATATTCTGTATCAATACTTTGCTGTTCTTTTACATTCTGAGGACCTGCTTTTATAGCATTATCTTTAAGCCAAAGTAGTAAAGAAGCTTCTTTGTCAGATGGAACAATAAAAGTACCTTCAACCGTATGTATTATTGTATTCATTATTAATGATTTAATCTAGTTTATTTAATATTCAACTAGAATAATTACTTTTAACGTGGATGACGACAATTTAAATACTTTATTAGATAGTTTATCTTCATTTAACTTCGATACTGTTGAAAATAAGCAACAAGTTGAACAAACTAAAAGCAATTCTACTTTAAGCGAAGGCGAAATTAATGATTATTTTTTATCTAAAACAAAAGCTTTAATAGATGCTGGAATTGGAGCAGTGCAAGATATGACTCCGTACATCGTTCAAGGTCAAAATCCTGATGAAATTGATGCATTAGCTAGTTTAATGACAGCTACTACTAAAGCGCTAGAAAATTTAAATAAAGGTAGCCTTATAGACAAAAAAGCTGAAAAGGATGAAAAATTAAAGCGCATTGAAATAGAGGCTCGAAAAGAACTAGCTCAACTACAACCTAAAAACCAAATAACAAATAACACCAATGTTCTAGTTGCTTCTAGAGAAGAAATTATGAAAAAGCTGATTGATACAAAAGAAACTGAAGTTTTAAAAATACACAATAAATAATCTTATGACAAATTCAAAATATATTAAAGAGATTCTAGATACTGAATGTATAGGAGATTCTCTTTTAACTATAAATTCTAATTTTTCTTCTTTAGATCTACAACAATTTAATAATCCTTCTTTTAACGAAACATACGGAACTATTATTAATAGAGAGTACAATCAACAATATAAGCCAATAATTTCTTTTACTCCAAATAATTCTTTATACTTTGAAAAAACATTCGACTACTTGCTACATGCAGAGTCTACATTAGTAACTCAAGACGACAATGTAACTATTCCAGCAACCCTTTTTAGACACACCCAGCAACAAGATGCAGCAAAACCGACAGCTTCATTTACTGTTCCAATTTTAAGTCAAAATATTCCAACAGTTTCTTTATATTGGACTGCATCTGGATCGTATAATTCAACAGTATTTCCTTTGAATAGTTCAGCTTCATTACAGCAATTAGGAGAGTTAGGGTTTAACGGAGAAGTAACAGCAATACATCAAGTTGATAACATACTTTATGTAGGAGGTTCGTTTACAACAGTTGGTAATTCAGACCGCTCATTGTTTGCTGTTATTAACTTGTCAGGAGGATCAGAAGTCAGTTCAAACAATTTTATAGGAAGCTTGTCAGCTGATATTTTAAATGAGAATGGAGGATTATTCAAACAAAATCCTAATGAAAGAGTAAATGTAATCAAGACGTATGAAGATTATGTTCTTATTGGAGGCAGTTTTAAAAGTCTTACTAACGGTTGTGGTTTAGTAATTATCGACACAAAAAATTCAATTATACATCCTTATTATGTAAACGGCGTTGTAAATGATATTCACATTGTTGACGATCAGGCTTATATTGGAGGAGAGTTTGATTTTATAAACGTTGGATCTACTGGCATGGATCTGAACATACCGAAGTATTATACAAACGGTCTAGCACGAATATCACTGGATTATATAAACACAGATCCTAATGCAACACTGGCTGATAACACGGTTTTTTATAACTATATAAATCAGCTTTTCTTTAATGAAGCTAAGATTAATACAATAGATTATTCTAATAACTCTTTATATGTAGGAGGGGATTTTCTAATTGTAAAAAACAGAACTATTGTTAACAAGAATCTACTAAAACTTACAGGTGATTTATTAGTTGAAGAATGGCAACCAATTGTTAATGGACCTGTGTATGCTTTTGAAGTACAAAACAATACATTATACGTTGGAGGATCTTTTTCAGAATACAATCTCCATCAAGGACTCTACAATAAACCTTCCAGAAATATAGTTTCAGGAAAAGACATTCAAAATCTTTTTAAGCTCAACATAGAAGGAGCTGTTCCTGAATTTATTTCTAATTGGAAACCTCTACTTAACGGTCATGTATCATCTATAAAGTCTACAATCATTCAAGACATACCTGTTGTTTATTGTTATGGCAGTTTTACTACCGTAAATGAGCAACCAGTTAGCTATTCAGCAAGCTTAAACGGAGACGAGAATATTTTACTTGAATGGTTTCCGTCATTAAACATGATGCCTACTATTTTAAATAAAGCACTGCACCTTCAAACAGATGGTGTTATTATTGGTGGAAATTTTACTTATGTAAACTCTCAAACTAGAGCAAGTTTATGTAAGCTAAATCCTACAACTTTACTACAGACAACCCCTACAATACGACTGGATATTATAGCTGAGATTATTTCACCCGGAAACATTCCAAATATTAATAACAACGAATATCAAACTATTGATATTAAATCATTTTACCCATTTAAGTCTATAAATGTATTAACTATTCCTCAGGATGTAATAAGCAGATATCCATTAACAAAAGGACATATGTGTAGGTTTTTAATTAAAAGACCTGGCGGAAATCAAGATACGTATACTGGTAATATTTATGTTCTGGGTTATTCTGTAAATTTTGATAAATAATAGTATGGCTACATTAACAAACGTTGTTTCTAGCTCTCCACCAAACTTTGGAATTGGAGAAACATTTTCATGGATTAAAGCTGAGGGAGCAAATAGACCTTTATATGCAAGAGCAGTTTACTTAACGAATGCATCAGACATGTCTGTTTCTTTATCATCAAACAATTTAAATATGAATGTAGAAGATGTAGAAAATCTTCTTAAAGCTCAACTCGGACAGCACGGATTTGATTTTATTGTAGGAGGTGAAACTGCATCAACTGGACCATATACGTCAGTTCAAATTGTGTCTGCAGCTAAAATATCGCAAATAACAGCAAGTTCGTCTACAGTCGGACAGTTAACAGCATTTGAACTACCTATTAATTTCACTTTTAACGGACCTATAACTTCACTAACTTTAGAATATGGATCAGCGTTTGTTTATAAACTATAACAACATTTAATAACATATGCCAAATTCTATACAACTGCAACCTTCAGAACCAAGAACACAATCAGTATCACAGCCTTTTAGTATGGCTCGCTCAACTATTAGTGCATCTGAAATAGAAACTTTTTTTGATTTGGTTATATCAGCTGATTCTCCGTTTGTTGTCCTTCCAGAAGGAAAGCAAACTCAAGACATTCAAACCTTTAGTTTGGCGAGGCTTGCAAACGGACAAGGTGTTATTAACGTAAAATTTTTTAGTTAATATTATAAGTAAAGTATACATTTATGAAAACTAAAACAAAAAAAACTAGTACTACTTCAACTAAAAAAAGAGTTGCTAAAAAGAAAGCTGCTAAATCTACAGCACAGAAAACCGAAACTACTTCTGAAACAGAATCCTATTTAAATGTTGAATCGTGCTCTAAACAACCCAAGACGTTTTTAGAGAAACTTAAAGAATGGTTTTTAGGTTAACTTATTCAGTAATAAATACAAAAAAAGGGTCCCTTTAAAAGGACCCTTTTTTGTTATAGTTTGTATATTACTGTTCAACAAACTTGTATAATTCTTCTGCTCTTGCAATAATCTCTGACGTCTTAGGAAACAATTTTTCGATTGTTTCTTCCGATGGATTAACGTATTGACCCTGTTCATTTACAGTTCTATGAAAATTTAGTTTTTCAACAAACTTTTGATTCATATCACTATGGGCCATTCCAAGAACATCTAAACGAATTTCGTAGGCATTTTTGGGCATGTGTGTATTTCTCCTTTCTGAAAATATTTAAAAGTTTTTATTATATATTTCAACTAAAAAGTGCACCCCCTAAAGTTGGTAGCTTTAAGGGGTGCGGGTTCGACTCAATCAAATTTGTTACTTAATACCATTAACTACTGAGTGGTACTACGAAACAATTCTGTGAGAATTGCCAAATAGCTTACAAACATTAGAAATAAACTAAATGACATTATTGTTGTTGCTAGTGTTATCATATTTATCTCCTTTACAAAAACCTGTATGGTTTTTGTATAGAGACAACCTCGATAACGTATATTATTTATATTTTTTTTGTAAAATTGGAATTGTTGTAATTGCTAAATTTCATTTAGCGAATAGGACATGCTCCTCCTTCACATTCCAATCCATCAATTAAGCCTTCTCCAATATTATTGTTAACTAATGCTGTTAGAGGTTTTATTTTTTTGATTAGCTTATTATATTGCTCTTCAGTAATTTCTTCATATGGAGCTTGCTGAAATCCGTGTTGTGTTCTTAACAAGAAAGAAACGGATTTAATACCTTTTTCATAATTTTCTTTTAACCAATCTTTCAGTATAGATAATTCTTCAGGAGTGTAGTAAGCAGTAACCGACACCGCATTATCTGACCATGAAGATTGCAGCTTTTTCACCATTTCTAGTTGCTCAACTACATTCATGTTTTGAGCAAGAATAGTTCCTTGAGGAGATGAACAAGGAAATTCAACAACAACTGTATTATGATCTTCTTTGCCATCAAAGCCTATAACATACTCAACATGATAGCCCATATCTCTGCAAACAGACACTAATTCACTAGCTGAAGACATTCTAACTCTTCGTATATAATATTGTGAATAGGCGGGATGAACGCCTGGAGTAGCTCCTCCGAGCAAACTCAACGTTCCGCTTGGTTTAACTGTAGTTAATTTAATACTTTGAGGATAACCTTTTTGCTTTGACCATTCTTTATCAAACTTGCGAAGAGCTTTATAACAATCATCTAACCATTCAAGCTTATCTAAAGATTGACAAACTCCCGTTACCCCAAGTCCAAGACGCATATTCTTTTTTACGATTTTATTAGTTTCATCGTGAATAAACGGCATTGCAGCAATAGCTTTTTGTGTCTTGTAGAGCAGAATTGCACATCTCGTTAGTTCTTCCTTAGAAGTTATATTGTTTAGATATAATTCAGATAAGTTGCAGCACTCGTACGGAGACAGTGAAATTTCTCCACATGGGTTTGTGCCCTGAACGGAATCTTCTTCAGTTGGGTACATTTTACAATCTTTCATCGGACCATCGACTAAACGTCCATACTTTTGTGATAAGGGAAGATTGAAAAACCCGTAAGGTTCTCCTTTAGCAACACTTGTCTTCGAATCTACTTCATAACCATTGTTCCAAACATCGTTACTAATATGTTCGAATTTGTCAGCATAAATTGTATTATTTGACATTGCTCTCCAATTAGGAATTGATCCAGATGCCCAGTTTTTTGCTTTCAGGTACAAGTAATCGTCAGGATCTCCCAAAGCTATTTCTGCACTTCTTCGAACGTTACCAGCTACAACAATAGAGCCAATAATATTGCAAATGTCCAATACATCAATTGATCTAAGCTTTTTGCCTTCTCTTTGTT
Organism: uncultured Candidatus Melainabacteria bacterium; assembly: GCA_937927525.1. GTDB lineage: Bacteria > Cyanobacteriota > Vampirovibrionia > LMEP-6097 > LMEP-6097 > DT-14. Next base: position 1,427 of record CALBDR010000093.1, on the reverse strand, counting down.
GAAAAATTTTGACTATCTTCTCAATTCCCTCAATAAGAATTCCAGGTCCAGACGAAGTGCCTCCAAAACCTTTAATAGGCTCTCCGTGACCACGGACAATAATTGTTGAATATGTGAACGATTTTCCTTTTTCATAAAAAGCTTCTAAAACCTTATCTAATAAGGCAACCCAACCTTGACGTGAATCTGGAACAATAAAGTCAGCATCTTTTGTTGCTTTATGCTCAACTATAACATTCTTTTTAATTTTTGGAAGTTCATGGATATCTTCTCTACGGATTGAATATCCAACTCCTCCACCAAGCATTAGGTTTTCAAATAAAAATAAAAAAGCTTTAGGGTGGTTAATGGAAGCATACCAACAGTTTAATAGACTGTTAGCTCCATATTTTTCTACAGTATCAGTGCCAAGTTGCCAAAGCATCCTTCCAGCATAATTGCATTTCAGGTTGAAAATTAAATCGTAGAGCTCTTCCATCTCTTCTTTTGTATAATCTGCTCCTATTGCTTGAGCTCCTTCCACACAACGCTTTACCGTTTCCCACCATTCTTCAGTTGTACCGTTCGGTTTTAATCTTGCATATGTTCTTTTATATACAATATACCCCAAACCGTTAAATCCCCATGGAGGAACTGATGTTTTGTATTTTTCGATGAATGATTCTGATAACGTTGATATGTTGTGATTTTCCATAAATTATTTTTCTTTCCAGATTTGAAATCCTATTTTTTCATCTATTTCAAAGGACTTTCTCATTGTGTACTGATATAGATTTGCTGTTAGTTCGGTTGATATTCTACAAGAAATATCTCCAATGATATACAGCATACTGGATAAAAATTTTAGAAAATAGAAGCGTATAAAGGTATACATGTTCGTTATGTATGTACTTTATATTACTTTTTGATAAAACTCCACTTAAAAGTTTCCGCCGCCAGGTTTTTTATCGTTCCAACTATTTGAGTTTGGAAGAACAACATTCTGATTTGTTAGATTAACGTCTGTCTTTGAATCGTTATTATTTTGATGAGCTTGAACTTCTTCAGGCCCGTGTATATTATTTTTGCGTTTCAGACTGTCTGGTACTGGACCTCTATTATTACCATCATCTATTACTTCAACTGCAGCAATAGGAACAGTCATAGGATTGCGATACAATCCCGGAGCATATTCAATATAAATGTCTAAGAAAACTCCATCAGGAGCTTCAGAACCTGCTGTATAATTTTGAGTAGTTGTTGGATAAATTGACTTAATTGCTCCTACTCTTAAGTTTAAATCAAAAGTTGGCTCCATACATGACTTAATGATGTCTTGATACGATTGGGCTCTGGTTTTTATATAATCTAAGTTTAAACAATCCTTTTTAAAGCGGATTCTGTCACCAACAATAATGCCTCCTTGTTGATATCGTTCTAACTTATGT
>CALBDR010000092.1 GCA_937927525.1 uncultured Candidatus Melainabacteria bacterium | reverse complement strand
GTCATTTGCTTCCAGCATTCCAGTTAAACCAGAAGCATCATCGTAGAGCTTATTGAAGTTTTCAATGTATTTCTGATCTTCAGTAGACAACTTATCTTTCTCAGTATTGTTTAAAATCGCTAATTCCTGATCTAGTGTTCCATTACTTTTAGCTGCGGCTAACCTTTCTCTAGCTTCTATAATATCTGGACTATATACAAATGTTTCACCTGTTTCATCTAAGACCTTATCTACAATTCTCTCATCAATTTGCTCAGGTCTTTCTAGACTTAAAAAACTTAAATCTACATCAGTCCTGAAGAGACTTGCTGCAGTCGCTTTTGTATTACCCAAATGAAATGGAGAATCTTTTGAAGATGGGCTACTTGAACTGGAAAAGACATCTTCAGGAACTATAGGTGTTCGGGTATCGAGACTTGAAGGTGTAAAAGTATCTGAACTGCTAGTCGTAGGATTATTTTCTTTCTTAGCTTTTGCTGCAAGAAACTCATCTGCAATATCGATTTTCGTGGGGGGCGTATCTGTATCTACATTATCAAGCTCAGGCGGCTTAATTTCTTCTTCTTTTTCTGTCGGTGGTTCTAAATCTAATGAACCTGTTGACGCTAAAATATCTGAGTCATCTGCAGGAAATGACCAGTCTGTATCACTACTAGTGCTACCACTTCCACTGAAGAGGTTAAATTCAAGTTCAAGTTTAGTTTTGAAAGGAAATTTCATTACCCCATTTCTTCCCTTAGATCTATATCTAACTTGAAACCGTTAAATTTTGGTTATAATTAGTGATTTTTTTACTTTAGGCTTCACTAAAGTATAGAATTAGAAGATATGGCTAAGTTATATAGAAATATAAATTCTTTGATTGTACCTACTGGTATCGGTGCTCAAATCGGTGGATTTGCTGGAGATGCTACGCCAGCAGCTAAACTTTTAGCGAAAGCCTCAGATATTTTAATAACACACCCTAATGTCATAAATGCTGCTCTGCTTACTGATATTCCTAAGAATGTCGTGGTTTTAGAGGGTTATTTAATGGATAGGTTCTTTGCAAATCAAATCCTGTTAAGACTTAATGTTAAACACAAAATTGCAGTGGTGATGGATGTATCTGCCTCTGATCAGGATAAGGAGATCACAGAGAATTGCTTAAATGCAGCACGAAATGTTTATGGTTTAGATATTATTGATGAAATCTTTTATACGGAAAAACCTGTAAATGCTAATTTGGACCATTTGCCAGAGCCAGAAATTTTAATGGATGCCTGTAAAAATGCAGTAAATGCTGGAGCTACAGCGCTTGCTTTAGTCGTAAAATTACCAGATCCAGATGACCCTAAGCTTTTAGATAAGTATAAAAAAGGGCAAGGTTTAGACCCGATAGGCGCTATAGAAGCAAAGATTTCGCATATGGTTTCACGTCAATTCTTAATTCCATCTGCACACGCTCCAGTTTTTGATGCACCATATGAGCATGAAGGTGTAGTGGCTCCTCGTGTCGCAGCTGAACACTTAGGTAATACTTATTTGGCTTCGGTGTTTAAATGCCTTCAGCACTCACCTCGCATAATTCCATCTACGGGTGCATTAAAACTTTTAATTTCAGACTACACAGACCCTGCTGAGCTGAACTTAAAACCTAGTTCAGAGGATATTAAAGTAAGCCATTTATCAAATTTAGTGGTGCCTTATGATTGTTGTAATGCCGTGCCGATGATAGAGGCATCTAATTATGAAATACAACTTCTAACAGTCTTGAATAATCAGACTGTGCTTGATGATCCTGCTGATTTTTATGCTATTCCTCATAGAGTTGTGAATAACTACTTGGAAGCAGCTGGATATTTGCTTGCAAATACTAAAGATCAGGAGTACATAAACCCTAATCTCTTCTACGAAAATTAGGGTGTCCTCGCACATAAATCTTCATTGACCTAAATGTCAATTGCAGTTTAGCCACATACGACAGTCTCAGCTTGCTTTTCAACCAAAGTCGCTGTTAAGAGTAATTCTCCACATCTACTAGAAACTGCTTTAAGTGTTTCACCTGCAAGCACTGCATCTACGGATGCTAATCCCATATCGTGTGCAAGGATTCTATCTCTAGCAGTAGGACTACCACCACGTTGCACGTGACCTAAAATACAAACTCTAAACTCAGCTTCTTTGTCACCATTCTCAGCAGCATCGAGGTGAGGTTGAAGTATTTTCGCTAATTTATCTGCGCCACCAACTTCATCACCTTCTGCGATAATAATAATATCGTGTCCATGTCTGCCTATCGTCTCAACTATTGCATCAATATCTGTTTTCGTTTCAGGAATTGCGATGTATCTAGCTCCAGAAGCTACTCCTACAGCTAGGGCAATATCACCACAGTGTCTGCCCATAACTTCTACTATAAAGTGTCTAGAGTGAGAGTCACCCGTATCTCTTAATTTATCTATAGCTTCGACAGCTGTATTTACTGCAGTATCAAAGCCTATTGTAAAGTCAGTGCCGATGACATCATTGTCGATAGTTCCAGGTGCACCTATTACAAGACCATCCCAAACTCCTGTTTCTTTATTTGCAAATTCATACAGACCAGCATAACTACCATTCCCGCCACAGCAAATCAAAGCTTCAATTCCCATATCTCTTAGGTTCTGAGCTGCTTTTACTCTACCTTCATGAGTCATGAATTCTTTTGAGCGAGCTGTTCCTAGTATTGTTCCACCTTGTTGGATGATGTTACAGACAGAGTCAAAGTCCATGTATTTGAACTGGTTCTTTATTAGTCCTTTATAACCTTCTTGAATTCCATATACTTCTAGACCCTTCTCGATACTGTATCTTACAACTGCCCTAATAAAGGCATTCATCCCAGGCGCATCACCGCCACTAGTCATTACTGCAATTTTTTTAATTTGTTGCATAGTGTTATTTTAGCAATGTTTTCCCTTAAATTAGTTTGAGAAGTTCTTGATATGAGATTGCAAGAACTAGAGAAATAATTGAAATTACCAAACCTGCTTTGAGCATATCTTGTGAACGGATCTGTCCGCTTGAAAATGCGATTGCATTTGGTGGTGTTGAGATGGGAAGTACCATTGCAAAAGAGCAGGCGATAGCTATAGACATTGCTAGTGTAAGATGGTCTGCACCAGATGTTTTTAATGCTATTGGCATAATTAAATTTGCCGTAACAGTGTTACTGATTATGCTTGAAAGTATGATTGCTATTAAAGAGAAGATTATGATTAGAACTATACCTTCATGGTCAAAGATACTTTGAGCTAGTAACCAGTCGGCAAAACCAGTTATTTGTAAGCCTTTACCTAAAGCAAGTCCCCCCCAAATCAGAATCAAAATATCCCAACTTAGTAATTTTAAGTCTTGGCTAGTAAGGTAACCCAGGGAACTAAAGGCTGTCACAGCCATCAATGCAACTGCAGCTTCTGGGATTCCATGAACTCCTGAACTTAACCAGAGGAAAATAGTTAATAAGGATATAGTGACTACCCCAAAAGCTTCATTTGGAAGTCTTTCTCCTTTAAGTTCGACATTGATTTCAAGTGTTTCAGTCTTGAACATTCTGTAAAGAACAATGCTTGCAATAAATAAACTTAAAAGCATTAATGGAAATAGTTTTAAAACCCAGAGTGAGAAAGAGACTTTAATACCTTCAGCTCCTAGAAGACCAAGAGCTATTGCATTCGGAGGTGTCCCTATGGGAGTGGCAATGCCACCAATATTTGCACCAAAGGTTACAGCCAGTATTAAAGCTGTTTTAAAGGGATCATCTTTTTTCAAGGATCTTATGAAAGGGGTAATGATTGATAGCATCAGGGCTGCTGTTGCTGTATTAGATAGCCACATAGAAAGTATCGCTGTAACCAAAAGGAAGCCGAGTAAGATCGGATAAGGTTTTTTCCCAAAGATATTTATTAATTTAGAAGCAATCTCTTTATCAATCTTATATTTTTCAAATACTGCAGCAAGCACAAAGCCACCTAAGAATAGTATTATGACTGGACTTGCAAAGGGGACTAGGAAAACATTGTAGTTACCAAACAAACCTGTTTCAGAGTTGCTTAAAAATAAAATGTTTAAAATGATGACTATTAGTGAAGTTACGTGTAGAGGTAGTAATTCAAATGCCCATAATGAAGCTGAAAAAATAGTTACTGCTAATGCTTTTTTCCCCATTAGTGGGCAAGAGTCTGGGAGTAAGAAAGCTAAAAACGCTGCAAAAAAACAAAAGAGTATATGTAAATTTTTATTTGCAAGAATTTTTTGAATATTTGTCATGAACTTTAAACCAGCTTTTTCTGATAAATATTTTATCGTCAAGCTATGATTATGGCTATGCGTTTTGATGTCTTAACGTTATTCCCTGAAATTATTAAGTCCTACTCAAAGGAAAGTATTATTGGTAATGCCCTAAATGAGGCTTTGATTGAAATTCATAGTCATAATCCTCGTGATTATAGCTTAGATAAACATAAAAAAGTGGATGATACTCCTTATGGGGGAGGAGCTGGGATGCTTTTGCAGATTCAACCTTTCTTAGATTGTTTTTTGGATGTTTCGAGACAATCTGAAACGAGTTTAGCTAATTTGAAGCTTGAGGATTATTACCCTGAGAGTGTAGGTAACTTTGTTTCGCCACATTCGGTTCAGCGTGATTATGAAGTGATAATGTTTTCTCCTCGTGGTGAACGCTTTAATCAAAATTTGGCTCACGACTTTGCTTCAAAAGAACAATTAATTATGCTTTGTGGGCGCTATGAAGGCTTTGATGAAAGGCTCCGGAATATTGTTACTAAAGAAATTTCTTTAGGTGATTTCGTTTTAACTGGTGGTGAATTACCAGCACTTACCGTGATTGATGCTGTAACTAGAATTCTTCCAGATGTCCTTGGTGATAAGCATAGTGTTATCGCTGAAAGTTTTAATTCAGCTCTAGATATTTTAGAAATTAGCCTAGATGAGTTTACTAAGGCTGAAAAGAAAAATCTTTTAAACGCCCTTCAGGTTTTTGGAGTGAATGATTTAAGTGAACTTAGTTCTATTCAACTTATAGAGTACCCACATTATACGAGACCTGCTGACTATAGAACATATAAAGTTCCTGAAATTTTATGCTCTGGTGATCATAAGAAAATAGCTCTTTGGCGCTTAATTGAAGCTTTTAGAATTACTTATAAGATTTGCTCGCGCTAAAGTTAATTTAATGTAAGATTCTATATAGTGGATTTATTTCATATTTTCATTCTGGGTATTGTGCAAGGTTTAACGGAGATGCTACCGATTAGTAGTTCTGGGCATCTTATTCTTTTCCCGAAGTTTCTTCACTGGGAAGATCCTGGTCTTAACGTTGATGCATTCTTGCATCTAGGGACTTTACTTGCGATTTTAATTTACTTTAGAGAAGATTTATTAAGCTTGGTTTTTAAAAGAGAGAGAAGAAAGCTAATTCTTTACATTTTTCTCGCGACTCTTCCTGTTGTCTTCATTGGTTTTTCTGCAAAGCCCTTTATAGAGAGCTCTGAATTGCTCCGCTCCAGTAAATTTATTAGTTTTAATTTGATATTTGTTGCTTTATTAATGTGGTTCTTTGACTGGAGGCTTGAAAGAAACCTGAAAAAAGAGAGAATGTCTGAAGATTTAGAGTTTATAGGAATGTTTCGTGTTATAAAAATAGGACTTGCACAGTGTTTCGCTTTGCTGCCAGGTGTTTCACGTTCTGGGATCTGTGCCATTGCAGGTATAGCCCAAGGCATGAGCCGCGAAGCGGCTATTCGCTTCGCTTTTCTTTTAGGTAGCCCAGCCGTAGCTGGAGCTGGTTTACTCGCTACTAAAGATATGTTAGAAAACTATATTAAATTACCAGATCTTTATGATTTTAATCATGACTTACCTGCTCTAGCTGTCGGTTTTCTTACTAGCTTCATTTCAGGTTGGTTTGCAATAGATTTTCTAATAAAGTTTTTGAATAAGAATAATTTTACTATTTTTGTGACTTATCGAATTTTTTTGGGGACTGTGGTTTATTTTGTTTAAAAAACCTGAGTTACAGACTCAATTTTCCCAGGTAATTCAGAAAGCAAAGCTCTTTCAACACCCATTTTCATGGTCATCAGTGAACTTGGACAAGTTCCACAAGCTCCTACCATTCTTAATCGAGCATCTGAACCCACTATGTCTACGAGTTCAATATTTCCACCATCAGCCATTAAAGACGGTCTAATTTTATCTAAAACTCTTTCTACTTCTACTCTCAGGTCACCATTTTCACCACTTGACTCCACTACAGGTGGAGCATTCTTTTCAGCCCACTTTTTCATAGTTTCTAATTCTTCTTTGATGATCTCTTTTACTTCTAAGTGAATATCTTTCCAGTTAATCTGTTCATCTTTATCGATAGTCACAAAGTTTGACATAACAAAAATTCTAGTTAAACCACTAATCGTAAAAAGTCTAAGTGCAATCGGATTTTCAGCTTCTTTAGCTTCCTCTAAAGTTTCATATGTTAGTGATTTTGCGTATGGGTAAAGCGTTTCACTACAAATGAATTTTAAACTATTCGGATTAGGGGTATATTCTGCTCTTACTGTTACGTTTAATGTAGACATACTTTTATTATATAGTTTTTTGTAAAGATTTGCTCAAAGCACATCTAGGTCAAGAGAACTATTCTGATTGTTTAGGTTTAATATTCAGGAAAACGAGGATCATACCCATCGCTATAACCATCATAATCATCATCTTCTGTGCTTTCGTAAAAGCTTTCGAATTCTGGTTCATCCGGGTCAGAATTATTGGAATTACTTGAGTAAGAAGGAGAGTTATTATTTTCTTCAGTGTTTGTGACATTATCATCTTCTTCCAAATCCTCTTTATCAAAACTTTCTTCATCAAAGTTACCCAGAATTTCATCTTCTGAGATTTCAAGAATAATTTCTGCTTCACTTTCAGCTTTTTCTTCCTCGCTATCCTCTTTGCTAAGGTTAATATTGATGTTACTTTGCTCAGAGTTCATTATGGCTTCTATTTCATCAATATCTTCATTTTCAATCTCTGTAATTAGATCATCCATATTGTTTTCAATATTTAATAGATCTTCCTCACTTGGAGTATCCATTTCAAGGTTTAAATCTAGTTCATTTTTTAATGGGTCCATTGACTCAGCCTCAATATCATTATTACTATATTTAGACCCAAGTTCGACTAGGTCATTTGGAGTATTTTCGTTATTAATATTTAATTGATCTAAAATAAAATCTAAATCAGAGTCTATTGTTTCCTCTTCCTTATCCCCATTGTCGAATAATGCTTCTAGGTCAGAGAGAGTCATTTCTTCGATATGTTCTTTTATTTCCTCATCTTTGGTTGATTTTTCTTCTTGCTTTGCTTCAATTTCTTCAGTTATGTTTTTTATCTCTTCTTCTGAAATTTCTGATTCTGTGGTTTCATTTTTGATTTCTTCACCGAAGCTTTCTGTTTCTTCTGTTTCAGGTTTTTCCTCTATAACTTCGCTAAGAATTTCTTCTAACTCTGAATCAATCTCACTTAAATCAATATCTGTTTCGATCGTTTCATTTTTTGTACTAGTATCAATATTAAAGTCATCATCAAGCTCATTCATTAATCTAACAGTTTCTTCATCAAATCCCGGCTCCTCTGTTAAATCAGTTTCTACGGTTTCCGAAATTTCCTCAGTAACAGTCGCCTCCGGCTCCTCTGTCAAATCAGT
>CALBDR010000091.1 GCA_937927525.1 uncultured Candidatus Melainabacteria bacterium | reverse complement strand
CCAGTTCCACATCACAACAGGATGATGAGCAGTTAATGAATTTAATCAAACAAAAGTTACAAGACGCAAAGTTTAAAGAAGCTTTAATGAAAGCAATTAATGATCAGAAGCCAACAGGAACAACTACAGCTTCGACACAACAAACTACATCAGTCCCAGTAACAAATACTTCTGCTGTTTAATTTTTTTACTCTAGTATGCAGCCAACAAACCGAGCAAGTCCGAGAAAGATAAGTCGTTGCATATATTGTGGTTCTACAACAAGAGGTAAGGGGTGCCGTTATGGTCCTCACGGCGTTCACTTTCATCCAGATGATCCTAGAAAATGTGCATATTGTGGCTCAACAAATTACGGAAGAGGATGTAAAATTAATCCGACAGGGGATTTGCATATTCATGGAATTAACTTTAATTCCATGTTTAAAGAAGAGTTAGAGTCGTATTTAAATTATAAGCTCTTTATAAGTGAACTTAAAAAACCATTTGAACAATTTGAAGCATACAAGCTCAATATCATAGATGAGCACGGAAACAAAATTAAAACACCTATAACGGAGCAAGAACATATAGCTTATAATCCATATACTAAAGTACTAATAAAGATTAAAAAATATTTAGGCTCTAAAATTGATCTAATTGAAGCTGAACAAATGTTAGCTAAAGAAAGTTGTATAGTAGAAGATTCAAAAAAATATAAAATTATTACATCATATAAAGCTAAAATTGATGACATTGTCAATAGCTTATATAAAACATTAGAAGAAGCTAGTACAGAAGGTTTAACAATAGAAGATATAAAAAAGCTTATTAGAGCTTGACCTAGAGCCTAAATTATAATAAACTTCTCCTTATGAGAAGTTTCAATTTATCATTAACAGAAAAAGAGCTGGACTTATTGTTGTCGTCCTTGTTGTTTGTGAGTTCAGTAAACGTTGTAATGGAGAACAATGATGAGTATCCGACAGATATTTTAAATTTAGCTAAAAAAGTCAAGTGTAGTAATCCAGACATTCAACTTAAACGTGCACAATTTATCAAAGAAGAAGAATATGAAGACAAATGGACTCAGGATGTATATAGCAACTTTCAAACTAATTTAAAAACCACTACACTCGACTTAGTTTAATGAAAAAGGTATACCGTTCTACTAAAATAATCGAGCTCGGCTCGTGTGCATTCAGACAATGGAAAGCAACAGAATCACATTGTAAGTATGTCCATGGCTATCGACTAATGGCTAAATTTTGGTTTGAAGCTGAAACACTTGATAAAAAAAACTGGGTTGTTGATTTTGGAGGTTTGAAAGCTCTTAAAAATTTCCTACAATGTCAATTTGATCATACATTATGTATTTCATCGGATGATCCTTTGTTAGAAAAATTTAAAGAACTGCATGATTTAGGAGGTTGTGATCTAAGAATTATGGACGGAGTTGGCATTGAAAAAACAGCTGAGTGGTGTTATAATGCAGCTCAAACTTTTATTGAATCAAGTCCTACTCTAAGCGATAGATGTAAAGTCCTTAAAGTTGAAGTTTGGGAACACGAAAATAACTCTGGAATATTTGAATATGAAAAATAATAAAATAAACACAGCAACAGAAACATTGTTTTTAAGCGACGATAAAGTTTTTTATACAATAGAAGGTGAGGGAGAATATGTAGGAAGACCATCAGTTTTCATGAGAATGGCTATGTGCAACCTTACATGTATCGGATTTGCTTCTCCAGATTCTCCAAACGGTTGTGATTCATTTGTGTCCTGGTCAGTTAAAAATAAGATGACCTTTGATCAAATTTTTGAGTTAATGGAAGAAAATAGTTATATACAACACTTACAAAAAGGAGCTATTCTCAAATTAACCGGAGGAGAGCCATTAATTCAACAAAAACAATTGTTAAAATTTATCCAAGCGTTTAACGATAAATACTCGTTTGTTCCTTTTATTGATTTTGAAACAAACGCAACATTAATGCCTGATTCATTGTGGGTTACAAAATGGAGAGCAACATTTACTACGTCACCTAAACTAAGATCTAACGGAGATCCTGAAAATAAAACATATAATCCCGAAGTTTTAAAATGGCATACAATAGTCGGATCTGGATTCAAGTTTGTAATTACTTCGGATAAAGACATTGAAGAAATCTGGGAAAAGTATGTCGAGGATGATAATGGGATCAACGTTCCTTTGAATAGAATTTGGTTTATGCCATGTTGTGGTTCAAGACAAGAACACACAGAAAGGTGTACCGCTGTTGCTGAGTATGCTAAGGCTATGGATGTTAATTTTTCACCTCGTTTACAATTAGTAATTTGGGACAAAGCATTAAAAGTTTGATTTATTAATAATATACAATAAGTTTACAAAGAATATGAAAATTGCATTTATAGGAGCTGGAGCTGTAGGAAAGAGCACTTTGATTGATCAATTTATGGAAAAGTGGCCGATGTATAAAAAGCCTACTAAAACATACAGAGACATTATTCAAGAACAAGGGTTAAAACTTAACAAAGAAGGGACTAAAGATTCCCAAAAAGCAATTCTTAATGCTTTAGTCGATGAAGCCCAACAAGCTGCGGCTTCTGAAGGAGAATATATCGTTTTTGATAGGTGTGTTGTTGACAATATAGTATATACACTATGGCATTACGCAAAGCAAACAGAGGGATTTACGAAGGAGTTTATTATTGATTCACAAGCAATAGCTAGCATAGCTATGAAGTATTATGATATAATTTTTTATCTTCCTGTTAGAAAAGAGATTCCCGTTACAGAAAAAGTAAACAGAGAAACAGATGAAACTTTTCGGGAAGAGATTGATAACATTTTTAAGGCTGTTGTAGCTTCATATGAAAAACAAACAGGAGCCTTTTTCCCACTAGAAGATTGTCCTGCAGTTATTGAGTTGGAAGGTCCTCCTGATATGAGACTGCCTCAGATTAGTTTATACATCAAAGAAAACGGAGATGCATATGGGGAAAAAGATGGCTCGTTAATTGATGTGTCACAAATTTAACGTTTCTAAAAATTTAGAAAACTGTTTCCCCGCTGTTATTGTTTCATCTAAATAGCTTCTAGCAGCAACACCAACATCAGGAGAGGTTAGGTCGTATTTTCCGCAATACGGAATCGAGTGTTGCTTTAGAACTTTGGCAAAATAATTTTCAATAAAACTTTCAAACTTATGTGATGTTTTTTTGTTTGAAATGCATGTAACTTTTTGATAAGGACTGACTATTTTACTAAAGTTATTTTTTACATGTTTGATACAAAAAACGAGAATTAAATTTTTTCCATCTTTTGATGTTATCTTAATATTGTGCTGTTTTGCAAAATTTAAAGCTTCTGTTATTCCGCTTTGAATGAACGGAAGAATGTCTATAACACACACTCTAGTTTTTGGAAAGTTTTTAACGATATCATTTCTCATAATCTTTAGGAACTTTTCCTAATCTACAATTTATAATACCATTATAATAGTTTTCTTTCAACAATACGTCTTCTTGCAGCTGTAATTTAATCTCTTTGTAACCAAGCTCGAACTTAGAATTACACCACTCTAGAATTACAAAAGAGAAGTTATGTTTTCCGTATTTTTTGATATCATCATTTAGTTCTTTTGAAGAACCAGTATACGACTTCCAATCAGACTCTTTTGTAGCAATCCGTTTTTTTGTTTTACCTTTTAGTGGTTTACGTTTAACTTTTGATATGCACTGTTTTTTCCCTATGTAGCATTTGTTTAGCACGTTGTTTGTAATGCGATATATAAAGCCAAACGCTTCTTTATATTGTAAACCTGATGCCAGTTCCCAATGACCAAGCTCTTTCATATGTTACTTTGAGCCTTTTTTCTTTTTGCGTTTCTTGCGTTTCTTTTTCGCTACCAAACCTTTTCTTGATAAAACTCCACCAAAGATTCCATATGGATTTCTTGCATCTCCTGGAGCGTAATTATCTCCACTAAAAACAGACGAAGTGTTAGTGACTCCTGAACCAAACACCGAGCCTTCTCCTCCAGCAGTAAGTTCTTCGTTTAATACTTTGTTAACTATTTCTTTGAAATCCATGTCTTTAATTAATGTTATTTGTTGACATTCTGATATAATTTTTTAAGGTATATACGTCGCTGTTAGGTCCAGCCAAAGCGTAATAGCAGGTTTTCGTAGGAAAATAAACAACAGGATCAGCGATTAATAAATTAAAAACACTTCTCGATGTGCGTTTATAACGTGACCGTTGTTTGGCAATATGCATGCCAGGACCGAACAAGCCAGCTTTTACAGAACAACCGAGAAAGCATATCAATATTATATTGATTGAAGCTTGTAAACCCGACTGAGACTCAATTTGTACGGAGCTTAAAAAGGGGAGGTTTCCCTTAAAGGGGGGACCTCCCTTCTTCGATCTAATTTACCGGAGCCTAAAAACTTTAAAGACATTAAGTTACCTTACTG
>CALBDR010000090.1 GCA_937927525.1 uncultured Candidatus Melainabacteria bacterium | reverse complement strand
CTTCATCTTCTAACTCACTATCGATGATGGCTATGATATCGTCTATAGCCTCTACCAGACTAAGATGGTTGAGAATGTTTCCTTTATTATTTTTAATATGCTCTGCACGTTTAGTCAACAGTTTTTGTTTCTGTTCTTCTAGGTATTGTTTATTCTCGTTCATAATCATCTTCTAGTCGTGTGATATCTGACTCTTCCAGAACCACTCCATGCCACACTTCTACAATGATAAGAGGTTCATTCTCTGTATGGTTTTCGATTCTATGAACAGCCCCCTGAGGGACCGTAACAGACTGACCGGTAGATATGGAGATCTCTCTTCCGTCAATTGTTACGATCCCTCTACCAGCTACACAGTACCAATGCTCCTCTCTATAATCATGGTACTGGAGCGAGAGTCGTGACTTGGGGTTTACCAACAGGCGCTTGACTGCATACGTATCCGACTTGTGGAGCAGTTCCCACCCACCCCAAGGACGACTCTGGATCACAGATCTTCTCCTCGCTTCTTAAGTTCACTCTCAATCAGAAGCTTGTTCCGCTTAAGAGTATCGATGTAGAGTTCGGAGAAGCCAATTGGCTTCCCCTTAGACTCTTCTGCCAGAAGATTGTACTTAATGTCCTGGCGGAGCTGTCGCAACTGCGACACGGTGTATGTTGTTGGATCCATTATGCTGCTACAGGCCATCCATATGCGTCAAATTTACGACCATCTGTAAGCACTCGATAGTAAGTACCCTTCTCGATATGATCTACAATACTATCTCCTTCGAGAGAGATGGAACCATCAGGCTCTACAATACGTTTGATCTTCTCATTGTATGAACCATACATCCGAGATGTATAAGACTTAGTAGCAGGGTTCCAGTTAGAGTGAATAATAGTACCTTTGATATCACCCTCACAGCGAGACAGCTTAGCATCTACAGGACCTAGAAGATCGAGCTTGTTAGATGCCTTGTGGCTTACGAGCTTCTTCTTCTCCGAGCCTTGGCCAACGTCCTGACCTTCCTCAAGGATCGCTTTCTCGCCAAACTTCTTGATAATTGCTTTGCGTCGATAAAGTAGTCCCGCTTTGGAGTCATAACTTTTTTCGACTTCATTTCCATTCTCTTCCCATTTGATGTAGTAGCCCATATCAGATCACCTTCATATCTTTGTTGAGTGCAAGCTGTGCTGCCATGTCATCAAGACGTTTCTTAGACTTGGCAGATTGGATGTTACGAATAAACCGGTTAGCAATTTCATCATACTTACCCTTATACATGAAATGATTCACCATGTCAAGGAGATGATCCTTTTTTTCTTCGATAGAGTCTGTAGCCCAGACCTTTTGTGCACCTGCAGAGAAGTCAAACATATTACCACCCCATGATATCATAGACGACTGGAAGGACACTAATACCTACAAGATACGATAGGCAAAAGATAATGAAAGTTTCAACCCACGGATTCATTGAGACGAGCTCCCCAGAAGTTTTGAATCAAAGACTTGAACAAGCCACGGTCTTCAATCATCATATCTATTGAAAAAATCCCGCCC
>CALBDR010000089.1 GCA_937927525.1 uncultured Candidatus Melainabacteria bacterium | reverse complement strand
AGGGTTTTTAGGGGTCATTTTTCCTCAATATGCATTTTTAGGGGGCAGTTTTTGATTATCATATGAGTGCATCAAGTATCCTAAACTAACCATGCTAAAATAACATCATCGTGAGTGAGTTAAGAATTTTATTCATAGGACCAGCTGGAGCAGGAAAAGGAACTCAGTGCGCCAAGCTTTCAGAAGAATTTGGTTTAGAGCATATAAGCACTGGTGATCTTATCAGATCAGAAATTAAAAGTGGCTCTGAACTCGGCAATAAAGTTAAATCTATAGTTGAAGCTGGAAACCTAGTAAGCGATGATATCGTAAATGAAATTGTTAAAAATAAACTTGATAGAACTAAAAGATTTGTTCTTGATGGTTATCCACGTACAAAAGAACAAGCTGAATTTTTAAATTCAGTTACTAACCTTCACTACATCTTTTCATTAGAAGTGAACAAAGAAAACTTAGTAGAAAGATTAAGTGGCAGAAGATTATGTACTGGCACTAATAAACCTGGTTGTAAAGGTATGTTCCATATCGCATTTAACCCACCTAAAGTAGAAGGTAAATGTGACTTATGTGGTTCTGATCTTTATCAAAGAAAAGATGACAATCCAGAGACTATCGAAAAAAGAATCAACTCATATGAATCTGAAACTGGTACACCACTTAAAGGATTCTATGGTAGTGGTGATAAAGGTGAATTTATCAATATTGAAGCTGATGAAGCACCTGGAATGGTTTATGAAGCTATCACTTCAAAGTTAAAAGCTGTAGCTCGTAAGTAGTGTAAACTGCATTTCTTTAGAATTAGCAAGCCTTGTTCTGAAACTTTCAAAACATCCCCAAATGCTCTTTATGCTAAAATAAAAGTCTATGTCTACTGCAGATGACTCTCAAATTGTAAATCATTTACTTAGTGAAATCACAGATAGTGAAGAAAATATCTATGAAGTAGCTAAAGAAATTGCTGGTGTAGCTAAGAGAATTAAGGAAGAGGATAAAGAAAATCCTTCACCAGATCCAGCTGTAAAAAAAGCGATTAAAGAAATTTTTGAGCATAAATTAGTATAAATATTGGCATAAAGTCTTAAGATGCCTTTTCATGGTAAAAACATAATCCTTGCTATATCTGGCGGCATAGCCGCCTATAAAAGTGTGGAATTGGTTTCCTTATTCAAAAAATTAGGAGCTAATATTTACTGTGTCCTATCAGAATCGGCTGAGAACTTCGTTGCCCCTCTCAGCCTAGAGGTAATGAGCAAAAATAAAGTCTACACAAAACAAGATAAACACACTATCGAAGCAAACAATGCTTATATCGATCATATCGAACTTGCAAAAACAGCTAACCTCATACTGTTAGCTCCAGCGACAGCGAACACCATTTCTAAACTAGCTTGTGGTATCAGTGATGATTTAATCTTCGATATTATCTTAGCCTCACAAGCACCTATAGCTATTGCTCCAGCAATGAATACTAATATGTGGGCTCATAAAGTTATTCAGAAAAACCTTTCATTTTTAATAGATGAGCTTAACTATCACATAATTCCTCCTTCAACAGGAGACTTAGCCTGCGGAGTTCAGGGTATAGGAAGATTAGCTGAGCTAAATGATATTCTAAAACACTCAGCTTATGTACTAGAGACTCAAATCACTAAAATGGATAAAGATGACATTGTGGGCAACTCGCTAGATTTAGCAAATAAAAACATTATTATCAGCTCCGGTGGCACTCGTGAATTCATCGACCCGGTAAGATTTATTGGCAACACCAGTTCTGGCGAGATGGGCTTTGCTCTAGCGCAAGAATCACTTTATCGTGGCGCAAATGTAATTTTAGTTAGTACTGTAGAATATGAAAAGGATCCTATTAAGGCTGCTATTCTTGAACATCCTAACTTAGTTAAACTCAAAGTTAATACTAGTGATGAAATGAGAATGGCTATAGAAGCTAATTTTGATGACTCTGTAGACGTTTTAATTATGTCAGCTGCTGTAGCGGACTTCAGACCTAAAGAATACTCAGAAAATAAAATCAAGAAAGAAAAAGACCCAGATAATTCCACAATTAATCTCGAACTTACTGAGAATATTGATATTGTTAAACATATAGCGGGAAATAAATTACCGCATCAAGTAATTATCGGTTTTTCTCTCGAAACTGAGAATCTGCTTGAAAACGCTAGCAAGAAGCTTATTGATAAGAATTTAGACATGATAGTCGCAAATAATCAAGAAGCTTTGGGCAATTACCAGAGTCAAATTAGTATAATATACCCTAGTACAGATAAGACTCAGGATTTAGAAATAGTCAAACTTGAACTTCAAGATAAACTTGAAAATGCAAAAAATATTCTAGATCACTTAAATCTCATACTAAAAGCGAGAAATGAAAAGAATACAGATATCATTAGTGGGTAGACCCAATGTTGGTAAGAGCACTCTTGTTAATAGACTCGCAGAAAAAAAAGTTTGTATAGTTGGTGAGAAATCTGGGATCACTCGCGACCGCAAGGAAGTGGAATTCGAGTGGGAAGGAGTGCCATTTTTAATTAATGATACTGGTGGTATCACCTTTGATCACAATGATCCTTTTGCAGATGACATTTTTGAACAAGCAGAAATTGCTTTAAACAACGCAGATGCAATTATATTTTTGGTAGACGTAAACTCAGGCTTAACCGCTGATGACGAAAGGATTTGTAAAATTCTAAGAGAGAATTATTTTGAAAAAGTATTTGTAGCTGTTAATAAAGTTGATAGCTATGATAAACAGAGCCTTAGCTATGAATTTTATAAACTCGGTTTCGATAATCTTTATCCTATCTCTGCTATGCACGGTTCAGTAGGCTTAAATGAAATGCTAGAGAGCATTATCGAGAAGTATGGAAAAGACTTAGGGAATACTAATCCTGAATATGAAGAGATTATCAAGATTAGCTTTGTCGGTAAACCTAATGTCGGTAAATCTAGCCTCTATAATAAGCTTGTTGGTGAAGATAGATCCATCGTAAGTGATGTCAGTGGAACGACTAGAGACTCTATCAATATGTTCCTAAACAGACATAACTCTAAGTTTGAATTAATCGATACCGCTGGTCTCAGAAGAAAGTCTAAAGTCCATGAAGAAGTAGAAAGATTCTCTACTCTTAGAACCACTCATAGTATCGCAAGAAGTGATGTTGTGATTTTAATCTTAGACGGCACTGAAGAAGAGATTGTCAGTGAACAAGATCAAAAAATCGCCTCTTTAATTGAATCTAAAGGTAAAGCTTGCGTAGTTGCCATTAATAAATGGGATATACTTCCAGCGAAGATAAAGGAAGACCCTGTAAAACTTGAAGCTTATAAAAATGAACTTCACTATAAACTTAGATTTATTAGTTATGCTGACATTCTTTATGTCTCAGCTAAAGAAGGCACGCGTACCGATAAGATCTGGACGGCAGCTATAGCTGCAAATGAACAGCATAAGCGAAGAGTAGAAACTAGTCTTTTAAACAAAGTCTTAGCAGATATTCTAATGCTACACCCACCTCCAATCGTTAAACAAAAATCTATAAGAATAAAATATGTTACCCAGGTCGATGTAGCACCACCTACTTTCTTATTTTTTGCAAACTTCCCAGAATTACTGCCTGAAACCTATGTTCGCTTTATGGAGAAACAATTACGTGAATATTTTGGCTTCAAAGGTAGCCCAATTTTGATAAAATTTAAAGTTCAGGAATAAATAGCTCAGTCAAGTGCGTAGATTAAAATATCTCTTCCTAAAAAGCTTCGATGTCAAAACCCAGATATTAATTAGGGTCGCTATCATTGGGGTGATTATCGGCTGTATAGCAGTAGCCTTCAGAGTTTTAACCGAAAAGTTAGGTCATTTCTTTCACTATAACCTTTACCATAGAGAGTATTGGTATGAGTGGCTTTACCCGATATTAATTTGTACAAGCGGTGGCTTATTTGCTAGCTTTATTACTCAGAAATACGCCCCAGATGCAGCGGGAAGTGGTATTCCACAAGTAAAACATGCCTTAAATAACTCAAATATTTATATTGGACTAAGAACTGTCATAGTAAAATTCTTCGGAGCCATAGTAGGAATAGCCTCAGGCTTATCCATGGGACGTGAAGGACCCACTATCCATATTGGGGCTGGTCTCGGAAATAAAATAGCAAAGCTACTTAATAGTAAACACCATAAAAGAGCCATGGCAAGTGGTGCAGGAGCCGGCTTAGCAGCGGCTTTCAACACTCCTATCGCAGGTGTTTTATTTATTATCGAAGAATTAGATCATAACTTTTCCAGCGTCTCTTTAGGACCTGCCATCGTAGGTTCGGTAACTGCTGCGATTACTTGTCGTATGCTCTATGGTGATTTCTTCACCTTTCATTTCCAGTCTAATATTGGCTTAGAGCTTGAAGCAGTTCCTTTTTATATCATTCTAGGAATCGTTTGTGGGATCATCGGAGTTTACTTCCAAAGATCAATCGTAAAGTCTTTAGACTTCTATCAGAACCGCTTTAGCTTTATCCCAAGATGGGGACACGGAGCCATAGCTGGTTTATTAACAGGTTTAGTAGCGCTTTGGTTACCAGAGGCTATCGGCGGTGGACATGGTACCCTAGAGGGTACTCTTGCTCAAGCATACACTTGGTGGATGATACCACTCATTTTCATCTTCAAATACTTTCTAACTGTCGTTGCCTATGGTAGTGGAGTTCCAGGAGGAATCTTTGCTCCATCACTGATACTTGGCGCACTCTTAGGTGCAATGTTCGGTAACGGTTTAAATGTTGTTTTCCCTGACCTTGGCTATAACTCTTCGACTTTTGCCTTTGTCGGCATGGGAGCCTTCTTCACAGCGATTTCAAGAGCACCTATCACAAGTATAGTCATGCTTTTTGAACTTACTGGTAACTATGATTTAGTTCTACCTTTAATGTTCTCTTGTATCATCGCAAATATCACTTCTGAAAAATTACAAATCGGTGGGATCTATGAAAACCTACTTTCAAGAGAGGGAATCGAGTTAAATGAATATACCACTCCTTCTTACCTCCAGCAATTCAGTGTTAAAGAAGCCATGACTACTGAAGTCGAATGGGTCAATGAAAATATTAGTTTAGGGCATTTGAATCGAGTATTCCAAAAAACAGAACATAGTGGTTTACCGATTCTTGACCACGAACATAGACTCACTGGAGTTATAACGCGCCGCGACCTGAAGCGTGCCTTCGATCAAGGAACTAAACGTAGCGCAAAACTCTTTACTATAATGACTACCTCACTTAAAATCATGACAGTAGACGATAACCTTCACAACGCAATTATAGCTATGCACGAACATGACATCGGGCGTTTACTTATCATAGATAGAGATGACCCGAATAAACTTGCAGGTATTTTAACCAGATCAGATATTATTAACTTTGAAGCGAATAAAGAAATTGATTAATGAATGATTTCATTTACATCTCAAAGAGATTTTTAAACAGTATAATCCTGATATTAATTATCAGCTTCATCACTTTTTTGCTAATGAAAGCAGATTTTACAATCCCAGAAACTCATTTAAATTTAGGTTTTCTAAAATACCATATTAATGAAGTTCAAATCCAGACAGGAGATCCGTTAGCAGACTTAAAGTTAAACCCTAATATCTCTGAAACTCAAATAGCAGCAGAAAGAGAAAGATTAGGTTTAGACAAACCCTTTTTCAGTCAGTATCTTACTTGGCTTGGAAATTTAATTAATGGAGACCTAGGTTTTACCCAAGCGAACCAAAAGGTTATAGATGTTATCAAACCTGCTTTAAAAAACACTCTTATATTAAATTTCTGTGCAATATTTTTTAGTTGGTCTATAGCTATTCCACTCGGGATTTTTGCAGCAGTTAAACAAGACAAGTGGCAAGACTATAGTATTAGATTTTTTGTTTCTTCTTTAATGGCGATACCAAGTTTCGTCATCGCAATCTTCATGCTTTTGTTCGCCCTATATTCAGGAGTCTTTCCGATAGGGGGACTCACTAGTGTCATGTTCGATGAAATGAATTTCTTTGAGAAGCTTTTAGATATTAGCCGTCACTTATTCATTCCAGTTTCTATTCTCACCCTTACTGGCTTACCAGGCATTCAAAGGCAAATGCGTGCAAACTTAATAGAGGTCTTAGATAAACCCTATGTAAATGCTGCAAAAGCAAAAGGATTAGATGGAAAAATCGTTGTTTTTAAACACGCCGTGCGTAATGCAATTAACCCACTAGTAACTTTATTTGGATTTGAGTTTGCATCACTATTTGCAGGTTCAGCTTTAATAGAAATGGTGATCTCCTATCCAGGCTTAGGCTTACTTACCTTAGAAGCTGCTCGCAAGCAGGATGTTAACTTAGTTATGGCAAATCTGTTACTGGGGAGCTTTATGTTAATAGCTGGAAACTTAGTTGCTGATTTACTTTTGAAGAAGCTTGATCCTAGGGTTTAGGTTAAGGGTTCGCTTCTTCTTTTTGGTTTTGTTTAATTTCAAAATATAAAACGTAAGCTATAGTTCCGGAAAAAGTTAATATCATAGACCAAACTAAGAGTTCTTTTAGTCATAGTTCGTTTGGCGGGGTTATTTTTCCGCAAAGTTATAATATAAAAAGATGGAAACAGAAGAGAGGCAAGATTTATTTCCAGGTTCACCTCATGAAAAGAGAGCTGAACAGATTGCTCGAAATATTTTGGATAAGCCGAATGAGAATAAAATCATTGGGCTTGAAGGTGATTGGGGGAGTGGGAAGTCTTATATTATTAAAAAGCTTGAGTTTAATTTAGTGTTTTTTCCTTAATTGGAAAAAGAATTTAGTAAAAAGAGTTTATTCGAGATTTTTGAGCTTTTAAATAATAAAACTAGGAAGACTTATAAGATTAATTCATCGAAGAAAAATATTCTAACAGTCTTATTTGCTTTATCCTTAGCTTACATAACAGCTTTTAAGTTAAACCCTGAAGTGTTTAGTGCTAATGATATATTAGGTCAATTCTTATTTAAGCAGTTTATTTTTTGGGCACCTTGGTTGCTAATTTTTATAGTCCTTAAAGCTGGCTTTGACTATATTGAAGATGAAAGGCATCCTTTCAGTTCAAATTTTACCTTTAAAGATAGTGAATCTTTAGAAGCTAATATTTTTGAAACCATTAATCATAATGAAGCTAGGGTAACCGATAACAAGAACTGGTTAAAGCAAGTGGATAAATCTTTAACAAAAAATATTTTCATTATCTTTGATAATATCGATAGACTTCCAGATGAAAAAATTAGAAGTTTCTGGTCAGTGATTCATAGTCATTTCTCTGTAGCAGATGAGAAGGGGAAAGGCTTTGAGAAGATTTTCACAATAGTGCCATTCTCTAAGGAGCAGATTGCACGAATTTTTCATAAGGAGTTAAGCTTTTCTACTGATGTAAGTGATGATAATAATAAAAATGAACAAATTAAAATACAATTGCAAGAGTATTTAAATAAAACATTTCAAATTATTTATGAAGTTCCTGTTCCTTCAAATATTGGTTGGAGAGTGTATTTTGAGAAGAAGTTTAGCGAGAAGTTTGGAAAAGAAAACAAGACGAATCTTCATAATCTCCAAGAAATATTTAAGTGTTTTTCTAAAGTGGAAATTTATACTCCTAGGCATATAAATCAATTCATTAATGACCTGCATGTTCAGTGAAGTATCTTTCCAAATATTCCGCTTGAGCATATTGCTTGTTATTTACTGAATAGCGAGAGAACAGTAAAAGATATCGAACCCACGATCTCTGAATTACGATTTATAGACTCTAAGAAACTCTTGCGTGATTTTTTACTTTTGAAGCATAATCAAGATATTGAAGAAGAAATTTGCTCAAGTATTGAAAAGGCAATTACCTCAAAATCAAAGTGTCAACCCCTCGAATTAGTAAGCCAGTTTGAGAAAAGTAATAACATTATCTCCT
>CALBDR010000088.1 GCA_937927525.1 uncultured Candidatus Melainabacteria bacterium | reverse complement strand
TAAAATTAACGGAACTAAAATTGCAGCAAGAGGTTCTCAATTGTTTAAGCACTTATCTCAATCGATTGAAAATGGTAGACCTGACGAATTAGCAAATAATGAATAACCTAAACCAAAGCAGCTTGCTGCAACTTAGCAAAGAACTCTTTATTAAACTCAAATGAACTAGGATTTGCTATTAAATGAGAAGTGCAATGCATTATAGTATGAATTGGCTCTAAGCCATTCTCTTTAAGGGTTTTTCCAGTAGCCACTAAATCTATTATTATGTCTGTTAGATCTGTTAGAGGAGCTAATTCGACAGAGCCGTATAGTTTAATTATTTCTACTTCTAGACCACGCTTAGTAAAAAAATCTTTACTGAGATTCGGGAAAGTAGTTGCGATCCTCGCATAGCTAGGTAGTTCAGCTATGCTTTTATAATTACCCTGAATAGAACATACACATAAATCACAGTGCCCATAGTCTAAGTCTAAAAGAGTGTGCACTTTTGCCTGAGAATCTAGAACTACGTCTAAGCCTACGATTCCAAAGTCAGCGGCACCGTGCTCTACATAAACAGGTACATCATGCCCTCTTACTAAAAGAAACTCCACTTCATAGCCTTTAAATTCTGGATTCGTAACAATTCCTTTTTTAATTAGTTTTCTTTTATTAGATTCATTATCATCAAACTCAATTCCTCTTGCTTTGAAGAAGTCTACGGCGCCACCAAGTAAACCACCTTTAGACAATGCGATTTTTACTTTTTGCATATCAAAACCTTTTTCCCTTCTTTGAATTGACCTTTAGCCTCTTCATAAATTTCAGCCCATGACTTAGAACTATCTTTTAGTTCTACTTTCTGAGAGCTTTCTGTGATTTGGTCAAGTAAATTTAAATTAGCTAAAGCTGAAATTAATCTAGGTATATAAAATGCAAAGCCTATCGCTGGCAAATCTTCACCGAAGCTTTCATAAAGTTTATCGTATCTACCACCCATGGCGATGTGGTTACCTTCACCTCTAATAAGAACCTTAAAGTGAATCCCAGTGTATAACTTTAAATCAGGGCACTGATAAGGAATAAATTTGATTTTATCTGAGATGGAAACTAGTTTTTTAAAGTCAGCCAAATCTATCCCTAAATCTTTTTCAATAATTTCAACTAATTCAGAATTACTTTTTAGTAAAAGTTCTGGTGAGTAAATAGATTTTAAAGTTTTATACTCATCAGATAATTTTTCAAAAGAAAGAAAATCACCATTGAGTAAATAGTTATAAGCTTTATCTGCAATTTCTTTTCCTAGGCTTTCATAAAGTTTGTTCCAGATATTAGTGTCGGTTATAGAGATTTGAAAGTATTCTAAATTAAGTTCCTCAGCTGAATCTAAAAGTAATTGAATAACCTCAAAGTCAGAATAATTTTCTGTTGCTTTAGCACCGATGTATTCGATGCCGACTTGTTGAATTTCTCTGGATTCATCGGTAGAACTACCTTTGTAACGATAAACCGAAGCGTTGTAGTAAAGCTTTAATGGGAATTCTAGTTCCTGAGCTCTGCCAGCAATAGCTTTAGCTATGGGTTGAGTAAGTTCTGTCCTTAGGGCTAATGTTTCACCGTCTTTATCGAGAAAAGTAAAGGCTTTATTTGTAAACTTTTTATTCGCTTTCTGGATTACATCTAAATCAACTAAACTTTGAACGACTATCGGTTCATATGACCATCTTTCATACAAATCGATTAATTTACCTTTTACTGCAAGCTGTTTTCTTACATCTGAAGGTAGCCAAGTTTTAAGTCCTCTAAAAACCATATCTTAATTAAGTTGCTAATCTTTATTTAGCGTTAATTATTCTATCAATATTTAAGAATGCATTGCCTTTTAGACCTGTAATTACTGGAACATTTAGGTTATTGTTTTCAATAGCATCTAAGTATTCAAGCTCGGCTACTAAAGGGTTTGCTCTAATTGCCTTACCTTTAATTTCTACTTCTTTTGCTTTCGCTTCACCCTGGATAATAGAAATCTTCTTCTCTTTTAAAGCAATTTCCTTTCTGATTTGAGCTAACTGAGCTTTTTGAAGAGCGATTTGTTTTCTTTCTATAGCTTCAATGTACTCTGGTGAAAAAACAATCCTTCTGATTAATACATCGTGTAATTTGAAACCTGATTGACCGAATGATTCAGATAGAAGTTCCCTTGCTATTTTACTAACTGCTTTTCTCGTGTTTTCTGTATAAAGAGCGTCAGCAACCTGCATAGCGATTACTTCTTGCATGATTTTACCAGTCTTAGATTTAAGAACAGGTGCGAAGTCAGCTCTTAATTTCTGGTAAACTTCAGGTGCCTTATCCTGAATCATTTGAGTTAGTATAGACATTTCTATACCTACTATCTGACCATCTCTAGTTTTAGCTACGATAGGATCACCTAACCTACCTACGTCATAAACATCTCCAGTGAAGGAAAGTGTGTTTATTCTTGTATCGAAGATAATTAGTGACTGAACGAAAGGCATTAAGAAATGTAAGCCTTCTTTTAAAGGTTTTTCCTGGACACCACCACTGATATTAAATACGACTCCAGTTCTACCAGCATTGATTATTCTGACTGATTGAGATGCTAAAGCTAAGATAGCAAAAATTGCGATTATAGTTATTTCTTTCTTTATTCCTAATCCAAACATAAAAATTTTCCTTATAAGTCATTATCTATGACGAGCTTAGCTCTTTTACCTAAAATTTGAGCTTTTTTAAACTTCACATATGAGCTACCAAATCTATTTAGAGCATCTACTTTTAATTGGATAGCTTTTGCTTCACCCTCTGCTCTAGTTATGATGGCATCCCTTTCGTTCTGTTTTTCGATAATAATATTGTCTTTAGTATCCAGCTCGATTCTTGCTTTTTGTTTTTCTTCAATAGCGTTCTGATAAGCATCTGAAAATGTAACTTTGTCAAGCAAAAATTCTGTTAGAACTACTTTGTATTCTGATAATTTAGTTTCGATAGTTTTAGAAATCTTTTCAGCTATTACCCTTCTATCTTCACTGTAAATAGCTGATACTGTGTAACCTGCTATTACTTCTCTAACTATACTTCTTACAGTAGGGTTAATTACTTTATATACGTATGAAGATTTAAAAGTATCTTGACCTAATTCTTTATGTAACCACCATAACTCTTTAAAATCAGGTCTTGCTCTAACGGTTACATCGACAGAGATTCCTTGACCATCAGCAGTTAGGGTATCTATAGAATTCCCTAGGATTTTAGCTGAAGTATTTCTAGATCTTTCAGATGTATCATCATTGCTAAAGATGTAACTAATTTCTCTAACGTTATATATGACTGCTTGTTGTAATAGCGGGACGACGAATTGGATTCCCTCTTCAAGAACTCTTTTTTGCATTCCTGTAACGCGGTTAAAGATTACGGCCCTTTGACCAGCACCGACTAGAACTACAATATTCGGCAAAATGAAGATAAGAATTAATATGACAGCAAGTTTAATTTTGTTCTTACCTAAGAAGTCATCTGGATCAAAAGAACCTCTGTTAGGGCTATTAGGGTTAAAAAAATCTGAAAGATTTGGGCTATTCATACAAAAAACAATGATAACACTAAATTTTTGTTTTATAATTTATCTCTATGAGTAAAGTAAAAGTAGGTATTAATGGTTTTGGACGTATCGGTAGAAATGTATTCCGTGTCCTAAATGAAAATTTTGTTGATCAGATTGAGGTTCTTGTAATTAATGACCCATTCTCAGATCCAGAAGCTTCTGCACATTTAATTAAGTACGATAGTATTTTAGGAAGATTCAATGGTGAAGTTAAGGCTGATGAGTCTTCTATTACTGTTAACGGCAGAACTTCTAAATTCACTAAAGAAAAAGAATTAGCTAAATTAAACTGGGGAGCACAAGGAGTAGATGTAGTTCTTGAATGTTCTGGTGTATTCACTGACGGTGAAAAAGCTAAAGATCACTTAGCTGCAGGTGCTAAGAAAGTATTGATCTCAGCTCCAGCTAAAAATGAAGACATCACTATCGTTCTAGGTGTTAACGAAGATAAGTATGATCCAACTAGTCATAACATCATCTCTAATGCTAGTTGTACTACTAACTGTTTAGCTCCAGTTACTAAAGTCTTAGATGATAACTTCACTATCCTTAACGGTATGATGACTACGATTCATGCATATACCTCTGACCAGAGGTTATTAGATAACGCACACAGTGATCCTAGAAGATCTAGAGCAGCCGGAATGTCTATGATCCCAACTACTACTGGTGCAGCTAAAGCTATAGGTTTAGTATTACCTCACCTTCAGGGTAAATTAAATGGTTACGCGATGAGAGTTCCTACTCCTAACGTTTCTGTAGTGGATACTGTGTTTAGTTTCGAGAAAGCGGTCTCTAAAGAACAAGTAAATGAAGTTCTTAAGTCAGCTGCTCAGACTACTTTAAAAGGTATCCTAGATTATACTGATGATCCTTTAGTATCTATCGATTTTAAAGGTGATTCACACTCTTCTATCGTAGATGGTTCTATGACTATGGTTCTTGCTGATACACAAGTTAAAGTTCTTTCTTGGTACGATAATGAGTATGGTTACTCTAACAGACTTTGTGATCTTGCAGTTTTAGTAGGTTCTAAACTACCAGTAGCAGCCTAGAGAATCATCTTTTAGCTTTATGCTGCGTTGTTTAAGTTTTTCAAATTTATCATTGACCCAAGTCAACTCAAAATTTTCAAAACTTAAACGCCTAGCCTAAAAACTAAAATCTAATCCTCTAATGAATAAGAGTAAATGATATATTTGAACCGAATGCTTCGCATTCGGTTCTTTTTTATGTCACGGTTAAATTAATTATTTAAAAATAATACTTTTCTGTAATTCAGAGATGATGAATTATATTCTGTAGTAAAGTTGAATTGTTGATAAGTATTTCCCAATTACTTTTTATAACTTTAGTAGGTGTCCTTTGGGTTACTTATGATGCTGTCCGTAAAGTTCTAGTTAATAGAATAAAACTTCTTCCATTGTTGATTTTTCTAGAGATAGGTCAAGGCTCAATATATTTTATTTATTCTTATTTAACTGGAAATTTAATTTTTAATACAGGTTATCTTTTACCAGGAATAGTAACTGCAATTTTTGCAGCATCAGGTACTTTTTTATTAACTTATTCTATCTCTATATCGCCTTTAAGTAGTGTTATTCCATTTTTATCTTTTTTACCTTTCTTTACCGTAATTTTCGGAGCTTTAATTTTGGGTGAGAAAATGACATTATTTCAGTTCTTGGGCTTAATATTACTGGTTTTAGCTTCTTTAATTATTAATTTTAAAGGTGAACGGGTAGAATCATTTTCTGCTTTGTTTAAGCAGCTTTATAAAGATTTAGTTTCTGAGAAAGGTTGTTTATTTATGATTCTCACATCTCTCCTGTGGGCTTTTGCGATTCCCTTTGATAAAATCTCTATGAGCTTTGTTGGTCCTTATTCACACGCACTCTACCATTCAATATCTTCAGCAATTATATTTTCTATAGTTAGAATCTACTCTAAGAAAACACCCTGGGGAACTGACAAGTACATGATGGGCCATAATTTCAATAGTTCGAAATGGTTTATTTTAATAGGTGTTTTAAATGCAGCTGTGGCACTGCTTTTGCAGTTTATTGCTTATCAAAAGTTTGATGTTGGTTTTGTTGAGTCTTATAAAAGGGCAGTTTCACTTATTGCTAATTTATTTATAGGTTTTATTTTATTTAAAGAGCCTATGAATAAGTTTAAAGTGTTTGGTACTCTTTTGGTTTTGTTTGCAACTATATTGATTCTGTAATACCAATTCAAGCGGTATTGTCAAGGTAAAAACTTTGGCAACACCAGTCTCTAAGTACCTAAAATTGATAATCCAGGAACTAACATCCAAAACCTATTTGCGAGTTTTTCTGAACTACTCTCCAGCTCCTCCTGCGGCTTTATTGCTTTTGGGAAATCTGTACATTCTTCTTGTTCATTACTTTGGGGCTGAGCTTCCATTGTATGTGGCTCTGAAATAGATTTTACAAGAAACCTTTGCTCTGCTTTTATTCTTGTTGCCTCTGGATTAGTTAAAGCATCGTTTGTTAGTCATAAAACAAACGTTATCTTACTTTAAGGATAGATTTCAACCTTCAGTTACTTCCCCCAAAGAGAAAGCCTTTTGCTCCACCATTTGCTTTTTTGAAACTTCCTTTTGATTATATTTCAACAAAGAAGCGTAGATCTCTTTTATGTAGGTTCATTCCTCAATAATTTGTTTGAAGAATATATACTTTAATCTCTGTAAAACCACTTGATACGGGTGTTTGCTCTAAACCAAGTCATCTGCTTTTTAGCATAACGCCTAGTTTTTAATTGAATTTCACGCCTAGCTTCACTTAAACTTTTTTTCTCTCCTTTAAGATAGGAGATGATTTCTTTATAACCTATAGTGCTAAGTAGGGTTTGGCTTTCTCCATAGCGATTCATTAAATCTTCTACTTCATGAACAAGACCTTTATTTATCATTTTTATTACTCGTGCATTGATTAAGTCATAAAGTGTTCTTCTTCTTTCAAAGTTTAAGCCGATATAAGCTGTATCGTATCTATCTTCACTTGCTTTGCTTCTAAGTTCAGCAAGTGGCTGTCCACTTGATTTAACTAATTCAATAGCTCTAATTAGGCGGATTTTATTATCCATATCTACTTGTAAATGTGCTTTAGGATCTAAGTCATTTAAAACTTTTGCGAGTTCTTCTGTTTCTTTTGCTTTTAATTCTTCACGAAGTTCTTCATTAGAGCCAAGTTCTGGCATATTTAAATTTTCTAAAGCTGCTTTTGCATAAAGTCCAGTACCACCTACTATCACGAATTTTTTTAGTAATTCTCCTTTTTCATCTGTATGGCTTTTAATTAAATTATCAAAATCTTTTTGAAATTCAGCTGCTGAGTAGATTTCGTCAGGTTTTTTAAGGTTTACTAAGTGATGCTTTACTTCTTCTAATTCAGCTTTACTGGGTTTCGCTGTCCCAATATTCATTTCATCAAATATTAATCTACTATCACAGTTAATTATCTCAGCACTACTGTGTTTTGCGATTTCTATAGCAATATCACTTTTTCCGGTACAGGTAGGACCTAAAACTGCGATTAGCTTTTTTTCACTACTATCAATATAATTAAGTATAGATTCCAGATCGTATGACATTTGACCGTAATTTCCTTAGAGTTTTTTTTAAAGTATTGATTATACTGCTTGGCAGCTTTATTTTCACATCTTTAGTGAGTGTGAGGTCTTGGTATAAGCCTTTAATCCAAAACAAACAAGTCAGTCCAACTGATGTGATTCTTAAGGAAGATGTTTCAGTCGTCGATAAAATTGCAACTGATAAAGCAAGAGAGGAAGCTAAATTAAGTTCTGTTTTTAATTTAAGTGATAAAGAAGTTTTGTCTGTAGATGACTCTGCTACGCAAAAAAGTTTTGAAGAGTTAAAGAAATTTACAAAGGTTATTCAGTCTAAAATATCAGAACAGAAAAACTATGAAGTTCCTATTATAAATAGGATTGATACTGATCACCAGTTATCGATTGTTAAATTAGGAGACGATAGATTTAATCAGTTAAAAGCCATGCTTGAAGCAAAAGCTGGAATTGAAGATGTAGATCCGAAGCTTGAAAATATTTATTCTGAGCTTGTTAGCTTATCTACATTTGAAAAGAATTTTTTTCTCAGTGAAGTTGAAAGATATAGAAAATATTATAAAGAAGAGCAAAGAATTGATAAATTACTAGGTGAATCATTTTTTTCTGATTTTAAAAAAATTGAAAACAAAAAAGTTTTTATTACTAAGCTTTTTTCAATTCAAAGAAAACTACTGAAAATAGGTATTGTAAATGGATTACCTAAATCTAAGATTGCTAAGAATATTGAATATTTATTTCCTGAGTTAGAGCCACTTGAATTAAATTTATCAAAAAAGATAATTTTAAATACTGCTAATCCTAATATTGGGATAGATTGGAGAAAGGTTGAAGATGTTGAAAACCAAGCTGTAGCTTCAGTTAAAGATGTGAAAGTTAATCTACCCATAGGTACTGTTCTAGCCAAGAAAGGTAAAAAAGTTTCTGAAAGAGATTATTATTTTATGAAAAATCTGAACCTATTAAGACCTAGTACCGACTGGCAACAGATAACAAGATATACTTATGTGGTTTATTGTAGTTTGGTCTTATTCACTCTATATGTTGTATTTATCGAGAAAAAGCGTTACTCAATTCTTAGACTTTTAATGATTTTCACTGTAGTTTTAGGTTCACAGGCTTTGTTAGCTTTAGTTTCATTGTGGGGAATTAATAAGATTCCACTTATTCCTTTAGCTTTAATGCCAATGCTTTTAACATTATTTTACTTGCCTAGCATTGCTTTCTTCACGACATTCCTTTTGAGTTTCTTTTTGATATACAGCTTTGATCTTAATCTTTGGCAAGTCTTACCTATGTCGTGTGGTGCTATTTACTCAATATTCTTAGTGCAAAGAGCACACCAAAGAGAAGATTTAGCAAATGCTGGAACTAAGATTGCAATTTGCCAGTCATTAATTTTCTTATTCACGGTTTTAATAGCTGTTCGTAACTTTAATGTAAGTTCTGTTTTAGTTATTACATCCTTCTATGCCTTGGGTGGTGTTCTTTCTGGTTTCATTTCCCTAGCGGTACTTCCTTATTTAGAAGCCACTTTTAGGCTCTTAACACCATTTAAGTTATCTGAGCTCTCAAATCCTAATCAAGCTTTACTTAAAAAACTTAAGGAAGAAGCTCCAGGAACTTACCAGCATTCACTTAATGTTTCTAGTTTAGCTGAAGAAGCGTCAAACGCTGTAGGAGCTAATACTGAACTCATAAGAGTTGGTTTACTTTACCACGATATTGGTAAGACTTATAATCCTGATTATTTTATTGAAAACAATTTAGGAAAGCCTAATCCTCATACTACTTTAGATGACCCTCAAAAATCTGCTGAGATTATTATTGCTCATGTTCCTGAAGGAGTGAAACTTGCTAAAAAACATAAACTTCCTCAGGCAATTATTGATTTTATACCTATGCATCAAGGTACTACGGTTACAAATTACTTTTATTATAAAGCGATTGAAAGGTTTGGTAAGTCAAATGTTAATCCTGAGGACTTTAGATATCCCGGACCTATTCCTAATACTAAAGAAACTGGAATCGCGATGATAGCCGATAGTGCTGAAGCCGCTTTAAAGAGTGAAAAAGATTTAGACAATGAGGAAGCTGTTCGTGAAAAAATTGAAAAGATTGTTACAGCAAGGCTTAAGGAAGGTGAGCTTAGTAATTCAGGTTTAAGTTTTGCTGAATTAGAATTAATTAAAGACTCCTTTGTCAAAGTTTGGCGAAGTCAAAATCACCAAAGAATAAAATACCCTGAAGAACCGAAAGAAAATGTTGAATAGTAAATTAGGGGTAAAATAATTATATGAATGAGGCTTTAGTTATAGAACAATTTGAACTTGGTCCGATGGAAAATTACATATACTTCATCGGTAATAAAGATACTAAAGAGCTTGTGGTGGTTGACCCTGCTTGGGATGTGGATTTTATTCGTGATAAGGCTGAACGAGCTGGCTATAACATTAAAGCTGCTCTAATTACTCATGGTCACGCAGATCACACGAATGGTATTGAAAAGCTTTTAGATACTCATGATATTCCAGTCTATGTTTCTCGTGACGAAGCTGAATTTTATAAACCTGTAGGAAATAATATTAAGGATGTAGATCCCGGTTTTAATCTAAGTTTAGGTTCTGTAAGTATTGATTTCCTCCATACACCAGGGCATACACCTGGCTCACAGTGTTTTTTAACGCATGGTAATTTAGTAGCTGGAGATACATTGTTCCTAGATGGTTGTGGCAGGTGTGATATGCCTGGTGGTGACGCTGAACTTATGTTTGACACTATTCACCACCGCTTGATGAAATTGCCAGATTCCACTATTATTTATCCTGGTCATAATTATCACCATAAATGCTGTGATAAATTAGAACACCAGAAAAAGACTAATCCATATATGCAAGCAGATAATCTTAAAAGTTTTATTGCTAAGCGGATGCCTGGTCTGACTTAGGGTTCATAATTCCCTTTAAATCATTAATATATTTTAGAAGTGTATCTCTATTTACGCTGTATAGTTTAGCTTGATCTGGATATCTTAATTTGCCTAATGAAAATTCTATAGCTTGTTTTCCTATCCTAGGGTTAAGTTCATACATTGCCTTACTGAAGAAATATAGGTCTTTTGCTTCATATTTCTTATCCTGTTCGTCTGAAATTATCGAGCGAGTTAGAATTAAACTACCTTTTTCTGAAAATTCATTTTCAAGATAGCGTTTAATGAAAATAGGTATTTCATTTTCTTCTCTATTGAAAGACATGAAGCTTAGTGTGAATTGTTGGATATTTTCGATCTTTTTAATTTTTTTTCTTAGGTTAGCTTTTGCTGAATTTGCAATTTCTTGATCTTTGTAAGAAAGAAATTTGATTTTTGATTCTGCTTCCTTAATAATATCATCGGCTACGATACTAACTCTTGCATTTCCTTTGAAATCGAGGTATTGCAATGTTTTAGATTTGAATTCTTTTTGTGCTTCAGTATTTAAATCTTCATTTGCTAATCTTTTGCTAAATTCAATCGGTTCATCAATAAAAATTCTTTTAAATGATTTTGTGTAAATATCCTCATTATTAGAAAAATAGCTGAGAAACTCTAGACCTTTTTCCATGATTAATTCTTCTGTTTCAGCTTCATTAAATGCGCTGATATGTTTTATGTGATTTGCCATATCTAGATAAAATAAATGGCTCTGATTACTTACTGTGTTCATTAAGCTAGTCCTAAAATTAGATGATTTAACGGCATCTATATGAAGTCTTTTACGAAGTTTTTCTGCTTCTTCATCACCAAATAAATTCTTAAAGAGTCTCAAATAGCTTTTATTGATAATTTTATTTATTTTTAAGTTAATAAAAATATCTGGAGAAGACATTACTTCATGTATTCTTTCTTTGTGCTTATTAATTAAATTTTTTCTTAATTCACTTGGTATTAATAGTGATATTTTTTCATTACTTAATATTATTTCAAGTAGAACTCCAGCTTCTAAAATCTTTCCTAGAATTTCCTCCTGAGCATCAAGTCAATTGGTTTCTGTGGTTTTAGTTGATATCTGGTATTCTAGGAAATTATTTAATTGTTCATTTAAGCTTTGAACTTGAAGCTTTGAATCTTGATTTAAGTTTTCTTCTGGTATTGTTTTTACTATTTGTTCAGCTTGATCTTTAATGGTTTCAATCAATTTGTGAAAAATATAATTATTCACTTTTGGGTCTTTATTAAAAGTTTTTCTGAATAATTCTTTTCCGTCTTCTGGTAATAGTCGAAAACCATCAATAAGTTCTTTAATATTGTCATAAGAAGGTTTTTCTAAAGATTTATATTCTATAATTTTCTGCCGAAATTTATGGATGGGGTTTTTTGCGATAAGGATAGTCTCAAAAAATTCATTTGTTTTGTTTATAATGTCATCATCAGGAAATTCATAAAATTCTTTATATGATTTTAAATCGGATTCGTTTGGAGAATATTTATAAGTTTTTATATCGGTGATTTGAGTGCCTAAAAGATTTAGAACTGTCTCTTTGAATTCTTCGTAAAGTTTAATGAATTCTTCTCCTTTTACTTCAGTTCTAAATTCCTGAATAATTAATGGAATTGTCCATCATTAATGTTTTGAATATTCTGAAGAAAGTCTTGATATTATATTTGATTCGCTAATACTATCAATTCCTTGAATTTCATAAATTTCCCTTAAGTTTTCAATCGATTTTTTTTCGTATTCAATAATTAATTCTTGAGTTTTTATATCCGTTTCACTTAAATCATAATTGATGTTTTGTATAAAAGAGTTTAGAGACTCATCAAACTCTTTTGTTATTATTGATGGTTGTGATTGTACAATTAATTTAAGCTCTTTTTTTATACGTTCCAGTAAACTACTATTAAGATAAGCGGAGATTAAGGATTATGTGGGTATGTTTCCTCACGAATTTGTTTGAATTTTTTATCATACAGATTTAATTCATTTTTTGCAATTAAAGCTTTTAAGACCCTTTCCCCTATTTCATTAATGAAATTAATTGAACTTTTATTTAAGCCTGATTTACCATTCATGAACTTTATATAACCTGGTGTATTATTAATAACTTGCTCGAAAAAAACTCTATTTTCATTTTGCTCTTCTTGAGAGAGTTTATGAAACTCAGTAATTGAATCAATTAAGTTTTGTGCATTTGGTAATAAATTGGTTCTTCTTAGAATTTCATCAAGCGATGGGGGTAATACTGCTGCTGAAAATAATTCTAATTTTTCGCGTGGGGTATAGTATCTTTGGAACCAGTAGAACCATTGCTAGAGACTATTCTACTGGTATTGTCTTCATAAAGGATTCTGTATAATCTTTGTCTTAATTGATCAAAATTTTCCATTTTTATTTATATTCCATTGAACTGTTGATTCTTTCTTCAATTTGGTGCATAATGGCATTCTTATCTTCATCTTGATGACGAGTATTGGAGATATTATGCCTGATCATTTTGTCTAACTTTAGGCTTTCTTTTTCAAAATTCTTTTTTAGTGATTTAGCTAGTTCATTAAGTTCCTTCAAGCCGACCTTGTTAATTTTTGTCTGAGGCTTTTCAAGTTTTTCTTGTAGCATGGATAGTGTGCGAGTTATTTGTTTTTGAAGATTAACTGTAAAGAAACTCGCTGAATCTTTCAAACTATTATTATCTGAGTTAATTAATTTATTGTAGCTATTTATTAAGATACTAAGTTTAGCTAAAGTGCTACCACTCTTTTCATTTATAAATCCTATAAAACTAGACTCGGCTTTTTGTTTTAACTGAATGTTATTCAGTTTTAGTATTTCTTCTATGGTCTCTAAAGTATCTTCAAATTCAGTCTCTGAGTATTTACTAAGATGCATTAAACTATTAAGAAATTTGTTACTAAGTTTAATTAGACTTTGATTAATTTCCTTGTCATTATTCTTTATATTCAGCTGAATAATTTTTTTAAAGAATTGAATCCAGCTAAGGCTGTTACCAGGGACCTTAATAGTATTATCATGGAAACTACTAGTAACAGAATTTCCATAACCTATATCAAAAAGTTCTTCTAATCTATGAAGTTCATTAAGTGTGTAGTTATTATCAGAATATTTAGTTTTAGCTTCAGGTATATTTATAGAATTTGCAATATTTTGATAAGCATTTTTATTGAAGCTGTAGATCTGATCTTCACTTTTAATTTCTTTTTCGCTTAAATACTCGTTTGCTTGAATTAATAGATGATGCTTTTTATTAATTTTACCGTTTCTTTGAGAGAAAATTTTCTCTAAATGAGATAGGTAGGTATCTATGAAGTTATTAAAGGATTTTTCTGAGTCTTCACTAAGCGTAGTTTTAATATTAATTAATTTAGCAATGTTTGGAGGTTCTTCTTGGTCATCATTATTTGATCCAGATTCGTTACTCATTATTTTATTTGCCGTATTTTCATCACTGTTACTTAGATCTTCTTTTTTATAAATTTCTTGAAGTAATGATAGAGATTTTGATATTCTATAATCTTTCAGTAAGCTTGGAGAAGTGTAACTAGGGTTCAGTGCAGCAAAGGTTTGGAGGCTGTCTATTATTATTTGAGCTATTTCATTTAATAGCAGTGAATCATTAGGTTTTGTTTCTTCTATAAGGTTTTTTATTCTTAGATTAAATATTTCAAAATCTCTATTTTCAAGAATCGGTCTAAGTATATTTTCTTTTTCAGCTTGAATAAAGGCATTTTCTTTTATTATTGAGCTTGTATATTGATTTTGAGATTTATTAAGTTCTATAACTTTATTATCATGGAATTGGGGGAATGTTTTGAGGAGGCTAAGAAGTTCATTTCTTCTTTCATCTTGCTCTGCTGAGCTAAGCTTATAGAAACTTTTTAACAATTCTCCTGAGTTGTAAAATGAAGGATTCTTATTTTGAATGTAAACAGCGTTATCAAATTTTTTATCAATTGCTTGGTTACTAACTTGATCAGGTAGTTTTAAACTTAATAAGTCAGCTAAACCTGGTGGATAGCCATATCTTCTTAAACTAGGCATAAGCCTAGTATGAGAATTATAAATAGCATTTTGAGCATTATAGATAAATTCAAATTTATCCTTAAATGGACTTAATATTTGAAGTTGCTTTAGTAACTTCTCTTTATTCTCTACTGAGACTTGTTTATGATCAAATAAATTAATTAAGTATTTTTGATAATGAGTAGTTAAAGTGTCTTTAAATTCAGGGTTATTTTCTATGAATTGATTGAAGTCTTTTAGAGTAGCTATTTCATTTTCGATTAAATAATTCTGCTCTTCTGTGTTTTTGATTCTAGAAGTTGAATTTAAAACTTTTATAATAAAATCTTTAGCCTTAGTGTTCACATCTTCTCTTAAAGTATTAGCTTCATTTTGTGGTAGTTGCCCGAATTTAAACAAATTATATGTAAAGGAGTTGGTTTTTTCTAAAACTTCCTTTTTAAGAAGAGAATTTAATGAATAAGACTGATTAGCAGCTCTTTTGAAAACTGATTCCAGTCTTTCATAAAATTTTGCTTGTCTTAATCCACTTCCATTACTGAGTTTCTCTAGAAGCTCTGTTTCTGAATCTATAAAATCTTTTACCTTTTTGAAAGATGGACTGTCTATAACTTCATTTAAACTGTCATTTTTATTGATGGTATCTATGATTTGTTCAAGGAGTATGGCTTGATTCTCTTCATCTTGTAGCTCAGGAACCATGTTATTAAAAGTATTAATCAAGGCTAGGATACTTTTGTGATCTTTAAATTTTTTCACTTCTGCTAATGAACTTGGGTAATCGTGATAACTTTTTTTACTTTCAT
The DNA here is from genome assembly GCA_937927525.1 of uncultured Candidatus Melainabacteria bacterium. GTDB lineage: Bacteria > Cyanobacteriota > Vampirovibrionia > LMEP-6097 > LMEP-6097 > DT-14. The sequence continues at coordinate 2,115 of CALBDR010000088.1, read as the reverse complement.
TTTCACCCACACTACCATAAGAATTTTCTTCTTCTATTGCTTGAGCTGCATTTAAGCTTACTCCAAGATGTGGGTTATGAATGTAGTACCTGTCATGGTTTATATGTGCTAGGTTTCCATTCTTTGGAATTATAGCTAAACTTACATTATCTGCACTGGTACCTGCACTTTTTTCTGTACTGTTAGTGATTGCACCCAAAAAAAGTCGTTTTTCTTGTTCAATTAGTTGATCACGAGCCAATTGAAAAACAAAATTTGATGACAAATCTTGGTTCATAAATATTTTTTAATCCTTCTTTAAGAAGTATGTTAACAGAAACTAAAATCTTAATGAATCTTTATTTTCTTAGATTAATGATTTTTTATTTCTATTGAGAAAATGCTAAGCTATTCTTTATGCTTTGTGAAGAAATTGATACTTTAACCTATCTTGAAGCTGAATCTATTAATATCTTAAGAGAACTTGTAGCAGAATGTGAGAAACCAGTACTGCTTTTTAGTGCTGGAAAAGATTCCATCGTAGTTTTGCATCTTGCCTTAAAGGCTTTTGCACCAGCGAAGCTCCCTTTCCCACTTATGCATGTGGACACTGGTCACAATTTCCCTGAAACTATTGAGTTTCGAGATAGAAAACTAGCGGAGATTGATGAAAAGCTTATTATCGCCTCAGTTCAAAAGTCTATCGATGATGGTAGAGTTGAAGAACAGTCAGGTCCTTATGCTAGCCGTAATAGACTTCAATCTGTGACTTTACTTGATGCTATTAAAGAACATGGTTTTGATGTTGCTATCGGTGGTGCTCGCCGTGATGAAGAACGTGCTAGAGCTAAAGAAAGAATTTTTAGTCATAGAGATGCTTTTGGGCAGTGGGATCCTAAAAACCAAAGACCTGAATTATGGTCTCTTTATAATGGTCGTCACCGTCAAGGAGAGCATTTTAGAGTTTTTCCTTTAAGTAACTGGACTGAAATGGATATTTGGCAGTATATTTTAAGAGAAAAAATAGAGATACCAGAATTATATTTTGCTAAGAAGCGTAAAGTCTTTGATCGAAATGGAATGTTATTAACCCCATCTTCTTTTATTGAAAATTTACCTGGTGAGGAGATTTTTGAAGCATCTGTTCGTTATAGAACTATTGGGGATGCTACTTGTACAGCTGCTATTCCATCGGAAGCAGACACTTTAGATAAAGTTATCGAGGAAATCATCGCTACTAGAACCTCTGAAAGAGGTCAAAGCCGTGCAGATGATAAGACTAGTGAAGCTGCGATGGAAGATCGTAAGAGAGAAGGATATTTTTAATGACAACCATGAACCAAGTTAAAACTGATAATAGTACTTCTACACTTGCAAGTAACTCGACTGTACTTAGAATTGTTACAGCAGGAAGTGTTGATAATGGTAAATCAACACTCATCGGTAGACTTTTATATGACTCTAAAAAAATTCTTCAAGATCAGCTTGAGAATATTGAGGCTGCTAAAGAACGTTATGGAAACGAAACTATTAATTTAGCGTTTTTAACAGACGGGCTTCGTGCTGAAAGAGAGCAAGGGATTACTATTGATGTAGCTTATAGATATTTTACATCTGATAAAAGAAAGTATATTTTAGCTGACTGTCCAGGACATATTCAGTACACGAAAAATATGGTAACTGGTGCGAGTACAGCTGATGCAGCTATCATTCTTATTGATGCTAAAGCTGGATTTATTGAACAGAGTAGAAGGCATACATATCTATCTATGCTTTTAGGTGTTTCTCACGTAATCTTTGCTATTAATAAAATGGATTTAATGGATTACTCTGAGAATACTTATGAAGAGATTCGTTCAGAGATAGTTGACTGGCTACCTAAAGAATCTAATTCAGATTATCACTTTATACCTATTTCAGCTTTAGAGGGAGATAATATTGTTAAGAAGCTTGATAATATGCCTTGGTATGAAGGAGAAGCATTAATAGACTTTTTAGATAACCTGCATGTTAATCCTAAAAATACTTTTGATCATTTTAGGTTCCCTGTTCAGTGGGTTATTCGTCCTCAGTCTAATGAATTCCACGATTTTCGTGGTTATGCTGGTACTGTTGCTAGTGGACATGTATCTGTTG
>CALBDR010000087.1 GCA_937927525.1 uncultured Candidatus Melainabacteria bacterium | reverse complement strand
ACAAATTGACCACGTAGCCTAAACCCTTGCCCCAGGTAAACGCTTAATCTCTTGACGAGGTCTAGCTATACCTAACATTTTTTTAGGAATATCTCTCGTAACCACGGAACCTGCTGCGACAGAGGCCCCCTCTTCTACAGTTACCGGAGCGACTAAGACCGAATTTGCTCCGGTACTTGCATTATTACAGATCACAGTCTGTGACTTTTCTCCAGTAAATGCATTAAAGTTAGCAGTTATAGTTCCAGCTCCGATATTTACATTTGACTTAATCTCAGCATCGCCGATATAACTCAAATGAGCTGCAGCAGAGCCATCACCAATATTCGAGTTTTTAACTTCGACATAACAACCGACACGAGCAGAGCTGCGTATATCACTACCATCACGGATATGAGCATAAGGCCCAATATTACAATTATCGCCAATAGAGCTTCTTGAAATTTGTGATTGAGTTACTGACGTGTTAGAACCTATTTCCACAGGACCATTAATTACGGTGTGAGGACCTATAAAACAGTTAGAACCAATCGTAACTCTTCTCTGGATATAAGTACCTGGCAAGATAGTAGTATCAGGGCCAATATCAGCATCCGGACTAATCCAAGTCGACTCTGGGTCTACAATAGTTACACCACTTAACATTAATTGTTCTAAAGAATGTTTATTCTTTAGCTTATAAACTAAAGCTAAATCTTCTCTAGTATTAACTCCTAAAGCCTCATTAGGATCAGCTAGCAAATAATTATTAATACTTAAGCCTTGGCAATAAGCCCATTCGACTAAATCAGTTAAATAAAATTCTTCTTGCGCATTATTACTTTTTAACTTACCCAAACCTTCTTTAATGAATTGCCATTCAAAACAGTAAACACCAGCATTAACTTCTTTAATAGTCTTTTCAGCTTCAGAGCAGTCTTTATGCTCTTTAATTCCGATAATAGAATTATTTCTTTTAACTATTCTGCCATAGCCAGTAGGGTCTTCTAAATTACTGGTTAAAAGACTTAACTGAGATTCTGACTGCCTGTGATAGTTCACAAAGTCATTTAGAGTCTCAGGACTAATCAAGGGTGAATCACCATTCACAACTAAAACAGAACCTTCAAAATCCTCAAAAAGATGTGCAGCACACATAACTGCATGCCCAGTGCCCATTTGAATTTCTTGGTCTACGGTAGTAACAGGGTAAGCGTGAAGAAAATCTTTAACATCATCAGCTTGATGACCACAAACTACAACTATTTCTTCTTGATCAAGATCAGCCAAACCATCTAAAACCCAAGCCAAAATAGGCTTGTCAAAAACTTTATGCAAAATTTTTGCGGTGTTCGATTTTAATCGGGTACCTCTACCAGCTGCTAGAACAAGTGTTTTAAGCATGGTGACAATCATAGCAAAAAACCTAAAGTCAAGCGAATTGATACAGCAGCTGCTGCGCCCCAGCAGAGCTGGGTCCCTAAGCTTGCAGCAACTATATCAATTCGCTTAACTTTACTTTATCGTTATGATACTGGTAAATAATGGAGAGAATTATTCATTAGGATTTGGCTTACGAATGTATTTACCGTCTTTCATCTCAAAAAAGACTTCGACAAGTGGATGATTAAGTTCTTTTCGCTCAAGTTCTTCAACAAGATGTGACTCTGGTACATAAAGCATTAAATCAGTATCATGTACTATGACATAGTACCAAGGTCGCTTTTCTAGAGCAGCATCAAATTTTTCAGTGTCTAAATCTGAATTACTAAGAAAGTACATATCAAAATCTACTACAACCCCTATATAGTCTTCATCAACGTGTTTTACAAGCTGCCCCTTATTAAAACGATTCTTCGGAAATTCTTCCAAATTAGTAGATAAAAAGAAGCGAGGAATTTCAACATCAAAGCTATTACCATCTTCATCAACAAAACCGTAACGTCCTTCCATAGTACCGAAATTGGTCTTTAAATTAGAAAAACTAAGATAAGTATAAGTTTCACCTGGTGCAATCCAAGGTTTTTTTCCTACGACTCCAGGACCACTTACTTCAGCTTTCTCAGAACTAGAATCTATAATTAACCAATAACGAGTTCTCAACTGAACAGTGCTAGCACCTTTATTAGTAATTTCAATCTTATAGCAAAAAAGATAATTACCTTCGCCAGGACTAGAATAGTCCTCTAAATGACAGGAACTAGCCTTTACCTCAATATCAGAGCTAATAGCTACACTAGGCATAATCAAAGAAATAAGCTATTCTTAATAGATATTAAGCTTAGCTTTATATAACAATATAGCCTATTTAAGTGAATGTATTATACAAATTTTCAGAAAAAAGAGTTCCAATCTTATCTAGAGTACTTAGGTATCTCTTATACAGAGAAGCTTAGAGAGGCTGACAAAGTTTTTATTGACTTAGAATCTTTTCTTTTTTCTAATAATCCTAAATTAAACTTTACTAATCATAAGTATAAGCTTGAGGATCTTAATTTTAAATTCAATGAACTGTTAAAAAGTTTATCTAAAATTGATGAGAAAGCTGAAAAGCATAAACAATTCAGAATTCTTCGGATTAATCTCGCTGATGTTAAATCCTCAGCAAGTGAGGATATTTATCTCTGGTCATACTATAGTCATAAATATGCAAGCTCTAAAGGTAAAGATAAAAAAGCCTTAGAAGAATGGCATAAAATGGAAGATCGCATAGAAACAAATGAAATCGCTGAATTTAAGCGCAGAAGAGAAGTAAACCTTTCTTTATTTGTAAATATAATAAAAAATCACAATTTCTTCAATCGAATAATTTTCGCCAGAAACCGTAAATACGATTCGAACCATGAAAGCTTTGGCTTAGATATTGCTGAAGAATATTATATAGATAAGACGATTAAAGAATACCACAGCCAAAACATCTGCTCAATAAATGAAGCCTGTCTGTGCTCACCATTAATCTTTCTAACTAAAGAAATTCTAGAAGAATACAGGTTACAAAATATTAAAGGATTTTTCCTGTCGAATTCCCAAAAACTAGACTATGAAATAGTCTTAGACATACGTTCTATTTTCAACTATTTAGGTATAGAAGAAGCACCTCTAGAAGAAACAAACTTCGTATTACTAATAAATGACTTGGATTTACTGTCAAGTATCCCCCCAATTGATACAGAAAAACCTATTTTTGTAGCTGATCTCAGCATGAGTGAATCACCAAGCTTCGGCTATATGCTATTAAAAGATCCTGGCTTTAGCCAGGTCTTCTCATTCACAAAAAAAAGGTATAAAGAGCAGTCTCACTCTGCTATTATAAGGTCTTTGAGCTCTGGCATAATCTCAATAGCAAGAGGTGATAGATTTGTCGACCAAGTCGCAGTTAACTTCATGGATGACTATTTCACTCCCCTCTCCAAGAGCTTAAACCAACCCTTAAAATCATTTGTAAACCCAATTAGTTTACTTGCACAGAGACTAGAAGAAGATGCTTGAAGATAAAATAATTAACCTATTTAAAAATGCCATACAGGAAGCCATCAATGCTGATGAACTTGGTCAACTAAGAGAAGTTCCTGACGAAATTGATTTAGATAAGTGTAAAAACCCTGACCATGGAGATAGAGCTATTAGTATAGCGATGAAACTTGCGCGTGATGCAAAAATGGCACCAATTAAAATAGCTGAAGCAATTGTTAAATATCTTGACTACAAGAGTATAGGTTCAGTCACTGTAGTTCCACCAGGCTTCATAAATATAATCTTTGATTGGGATTGCCTAGAAGATTCTTTAGTCGAAATTCACAGAAAAAAAAATAAATTTGGATACTTTGATAAAACAAAAATAGAAAAGAATAAAGTTCTGATAGAGTACGTTTCAGCGAACCCTACTGGTAATTTACACCTTGGGCATGGTAGACAAGCTGCTTTGGGAAGTGCACTTGCAAGCTTGCTTGACTGGGCTGGCTATGAAGTATTAAGTGAATTTTATATTAATGACGCTGGAGTTCAAATTGAAAAGCTTTCAGCGTCAGCTAAAGCTGCCATTCAAATTCAAGAAGGGGTTATTACTGAAAGTGAATACCCAGAAGAAGCTTATCCTTTAGATAGTATGCTTGAAGTACTCAAACCTGAGGTTTACTCTGAAAAACTTCAAGCAGAGCTTGATTCAGACTCTAATCTAAAAACAAAAATCGATTACAAAACTCTAGATGCCGAGTTGGCTGGTAAAGTAGCAAAAGATTTATTTATTGATCTACAGACTAAAGTACTTGGAGATATGCAAGTACATTTTGATAACTGGTTTTCAGAGAAGGAAAACTTACACCAAATTGAGAATAATAAAGTCAATGAAATATGTAAAATCCTAAAAGAAAACGGTAATCTCTATGAACAAGATGGTGCACTTTGGTTTAAAGCAAAGCACTTCGGAGATGAAAGAGATAGAGTAATCCAAAAATCACAAGGCGTTTATACTTACTTAGCTGCCGATATTGCTTACCATAAAAACAAGTTTGACAGAGGCTTTGATAAATTAATAAACATATGGGGTGGTGACCACCATGGACAAGAACCTGGTATCAGAGGAGCAATCAAAGCTATAAACTATGACCCAGACTTACTTGAATTAATTTTCATTCAGATGGTATCACTTCAAAAAGATGGCGTAGAAGTAAAAATGTCAAAAAGAAAAGGTGACATTGTTAACGTAGACGAGCTTCTAGAAGAAGTTGGTAATGACGCGCTTCGCTTTTTCTTGATCGACAGCCAAGCAAATAACAGAATGGTTTTTGATTTAGAATTAGCTAAGAAACAAGACAAAGACAACCCTGTCTATTATATTCAGTATGCTCATGCTAGAGCTGCAAGTATTCTGCGCAACCTAAGCACAACTAAAATAAACATCGAAACAAAAGAAGAAGAAGCCCCAGAATTAAGTGAAGCAGAACTTCAAAACCTTAAGGAAAATGTTTTCACCAAGCCAAATGCAATTCTGCAAGCTTTATCTAGTGAAAACATTGATGAAGATAGTTTACAGACGATCAGGACTCTAATTTTAGAATTAATTGAATTTCCGAATGTCATAAAAGACGCAGCAGAAATCAGAGCTCCTTATAAAGTTACTGTTTACTTAAAAAACCTCGCAAGTCTTTTCCATCAATTCTATAACGAGAATAGAATTATAGGTGTTTCAGAAGGACTCATGAAAGCAAGGCTTTCTATAGCTTTAGCAAGTAAAATTGTTATCGCTAACGCCCTTAAACTACTTGGCATTTCTGCGCCTGAAAAGATGTAAGCTTCTCTTCACCCTCCTGCAAAGCTTTATAAGCCTCATAACCATCGAGCATTTCTTTTGCAAATAGTACAAGCTGTCTATCATTGATCTTGACACTTTTACTCGCAGTAGCTTTTGCGATAAGAGTTCGCAAGCGATGTAAATGAGATTCAACTGTCCTAATCGACAGCATCAAAATCTCACTAATCTCCCGGTTCGAATAGCCTTTACCCAGTAACTCTAACATCCCTAGCTGCCTGTCCGTAAGAGGATGTCCTCGAAATGTCACAGCAGGAAAAAAATTATCACTCATCTCAGTTAAACTCATGTATATAAATTTATGAAAATTTATTGGAAATTTTTAGGGGTCATTTTTCCGCAAATCAATTCTTTTGGGGGGGCAGTTTATGCATTTTAGGTTTTGGTAAGAGACACCACTAGTTAAATCAACTCTGTCATAAAATAGAAAATTTATTTACTTATATTCAAAATCAAATTGATGAGCTAAAACTTGAAAGAGCTAAGTAAGCATAGTGACATTTTGCTAAAATAAGCCAAAATGGCAAACCTAAGTCTAGTTAAAAGTGATATCACTGAAAAGTTATTAGAATATTTAGAATTCAAAGAAACATCATTCAAGAAGCGTATTCAAGGTGCTGTAGCATCTTTTCATGAAGCAGTCTTTGAGCCCTTAAGACAATCTGGTAAAGAGGACGAGATTGAGGAAATTCTAGGTGAAGATGATGAAACGATTCTTTATGCAAGCGCCATCGAAAATTTTTTTATAAACAAATATCCAGATGAAAAAAATCCTAAACTTGAATGGAATTTCATTGATGATTTTCTTGCATGTGAAGCTGAAAGATTATCTGAGGAAGAAATTGAATATGCAAAAGCTTACAAAGATTCTTATCTAAGCATTTACCATGTCATTAAAATCAATGCTGAAGAAGGGAAAGTCTCTCTTCTTGATGCTCTTGATTTATCAAAAAAAGACATAAGAATAAAAACACCAGAAGTCCTCAAATGCCTGCTTGAAGGTGACATTATTTCAGCTAGACTCTTGGAGCCAAAAAACTACCCGATAGAACTATGTGAGAATATCTTTCTTGCTGACAGTGATGCATTTAGAGAACTGATTGATCATTTAAGAAATATTATAGAGAACGTTAAAAAAAGTAAGCAAGAAAAATCAAACATTGCCTTCATTAATCAAGAACTAAAAAATTTATTTAAGAATACTGACATGAAGCAGATTAGACAATCATTCAGCATAGAAATAATGAGTACCTATTTAGAAACTTTGCTCGAAAAATCAAAGCAAACTAGCAAGCAGACTCCCTTTAACTGTAATGGACACGAATTGAAAAATATCGACGTGAATTTTAGAATTCAATGTAAACAAAAAGATCTAATAAGAAAACTTGAAGAAACTCAATTTTTCACTCCGTCAAAAAACAAAAAAGAATGGGTCTATTTAAAAGATATTGAAGATGTAAAATGGGAAAATCTAGATAAATATAAAGACAAGTCTGATTTCAAGGACGAAGTTCTGGAGGTAGAATTGCAGGATGGCAGCCCAAAAGAAGTGATTATCTTTGCTGACCTGGTAATAGATAGCAAAACTTTAATAGTTTCTGTTAATTCTAAAGAACGTGCTGTAGACATGAAATATATTTGTCTTTCTATACTTAAAGACTGTATTAGCTTTACGGGGTACAATAATTCACTTCACGATGATTGATACTAAAATTATCACTTTACTAATTCTTGCTTCCATACTTGGATTTGGTTGCAATAGCTTAGATATAAAGAAAGAGAGCAAAAAAAAGACTTTGCCCTGCTTCTAGCTTTAAGATCTTTGCGACTGTAGCCATTTTAGACTCTGGAGTTATTGAAAATGAGAAAGTCACTCTTAAGTGGGACGGAACGAAGCATTTCATAGAGTCTTGGAACCAAGATCTAAACCTAGGGCAAGCTTATAAATATTCAACTGAATGGGTTTATCAGAAACTCATTAAAGAAATAGGTCGCAGCAAAATGCAAAGCTACCTCACTGAAAGTAATTATGGCAGTCAAATAATAGGTGAAAGAATTGATAAGTGCTGGCTTGATCAAAGCTTTAAAGTCTCAGCCTATGAACAAATAGACTTTTTGAAAAAGCTTGATAGTAACCAACTGCCATTCAAGCAATCAAGCATAGATACAGCTAAAAAGATCATGATCTTCAAGCAAAGTCCCGAATACACCCTAAGAGGAAAAACTGGAACTACCGATAACGGGGTCAAACTAATGTCTTGATTTATCGGCTATTTAGAACAAAATTCTAATAAATATTTCTTCGCGACAAATGTTTATAGCCCAAGTAATAAAGAATTTTTCAAAGCTAAAGCAGTTCGAGCAAGAATCCCACTAACTAAAGAAATTTTGAAAACAAAGTTTAATTTACTTTAAGCAAGTGGCTGAGAATCAACATTTGCAAAACCATGCTTATCAAGTTCATCTCTAGCAATAGTTTTATCGTTGGCAATATCAACAAAAAGCTGTCCATTCAAATGATCAAGTTCGTGTTGCACACAGCGGCAGAAGAGATCTCCCTCAGCTTCCATCTTAATTTCCTTACCTTTAAGATCATGGAATTTAAACTTAATTTTCTGAGCACGAGTTACATTAAAATAAACGTCAGGAAAACTTAAACAGCCTTCAAAGCTTTCAAGTTCACCTTCCATGTGAGTTATCTCTGGATTAATTAAGATTAAAGGATTACGTGGATTTTTCCTTCCCGTAGCATTACCTTCTTCATCGTATCTATCTGAGCCATACTCAGCATCTACAACTACTATTCTCTGATTAATACCGACTTGAGGTGCAGCCAAACCCACTCCATTAGCTGCATACATAGTATCAAGCATGTCATCAACTATTTTCTTCAAACGCTTATCAAACTTAGTTACTGGCGTCGAAGCACGCCTAAGAATCTCTGATCCATACTTAAGTATTTTACGTTTTGACATAATTAAACTCTGAGAGCTGATCTACCTAGCTTTATACCACGCTTAGAACTTTTCAGAAACTCAATTAGATAATCAATTTCTTCTGACTTGATAAGCTCCTCATCTAATCTTTCTATTGCCTGAGGTAGAGGTACACCACTTTTATAAATAATTTTAAAGGCTTTAAAAACTTCATTAATTACTTCATTTTTAAAACCATATTTTTTTAAGCCATGACGATTAATCGTCGCAGCTATAGCTGGAGTTAAACCAAACATAAAATATGGAGGTAAGTCTTTATTCGTAGCGGACATACC
>CALBDR010000086.1 GCA_937927525.1 uncultured Candidatus Melainabacteria bacterium | reverse complement strand
GTGCTTATCTTTCATCTGTATGGTTCTTCGGCTATGCAACTAATTTATTCCTGAAGAATGCGATACGTAAGCCTAGACCAAATAAAGAAAATGCAAAAGTGAAAGTTAAGGGTTACAGCATGCCCTCCGGGCATGCATTTATGTCAACAGTATTTTTCTATTCTTTAGTTTATTTCTTTGACTTTAGCTTCCCTCTTCAAATTATTTTCTTACTTATACCTATTTTCTTAGGTTTATCAAGACTTTACTTAAAAGTTCATGATATCTGGGATATATTATCCGCCTGGGGTTTTGCCGGATTATATATATATTTCATTTCACCTCTCACATTTGAGGTCTGTAAACATACACTATTTTTACTATCAAAAGTGAAAAACATATTTATATATTAAAAAAAATTAAACTAAAAACAAAGGAATTTAGCTATACTTAATACTAATTCCCTTAATACCTATTAATTATCAAGCAACAAAGGATAATTTGGATTGCAAACGACAACGGTTGTCTCTGCAGGTTCCCATCTTGAAAAGAAAGGAACTAGTGGAAAAACAACAGACGAGAGTGCGAAAAATATTAATTTAGCAGAGTCCTATTTGGCTTCAGCTGAAGGTTTAGCAGCCAAAGACCAAACTTTAGAAGAGCAGATATTAAATAATGAGTTAGACAATGAAGCTAAACAAGATAAAAACTTTTTAAAAGAAGAATTAGATCATCAAAAACCAAAAGATACAATCTATCATAGGTTCGCCAATCTACTCAGTCCATTACCACCTTTAAAAAAAGCCTTTGAAACATATGCTGAAAATAAAGAAATGACTAATGGTACGAAAGTACAAAGTTTTATTTCGAAACTAGCAAACCAGATCTCAATTGGAGCAAATCTTGTTGGCTTAGCTTTGCCTAATAATAAGTTTATAGAGTTTGCTGGAAAGTATACCTATAGAGGCATGGTAGGGATTGCGGCATTCAGTAAGTTTTCTAAAGTCTCTCAATATAATGACTTAATAGCTTCAGTAGCCGGGCTTTTTCAAGTCTTATTTGCCTTTAATGTATTTCATATATTAAGCATGCCTCTTAAAGCTGTCGGAATTAAACTACCTAATTTAAATATCAGCTTTAATAACATTTACAGCTTCTTCGGTGCAGCAAATGGACCAATGAATATTTCATCTTCAGCAAATAAACGTAAAATGTCTGCCAAAGGTTATAGTAATCCAGGTGATAGTGTTAAAGCATTCTTAGAACAGTTTAAAGATAGTTTTGATGCTATCAAAAAATATGGTTTTGGAGCCTTCGACCCACGAAATAGTACTGGAGTAAATGGTACTGTGGGTGGTATTCTCCAATTACTTGGTTTTGCAACGAAGCAGAGTGGACTCATTATGCGTGAGTCTGGAAACAACTTGGGTGAGGCGTTAATCACAACAGGTAATGTATTAAGGGATAATATTGCATGCATTGCTACTGATTGTGAACGCTTCTCTCGAGCAAATATGGAACGTGGCAGAATCCAGTCAGTTGCCTCAGGTGGTAACTACACGACAGAAGGAGTATTGGACGTACTTCTTAACCTACCATTTATGAAACCATTTGAAAGACAAATTGAATCATTAATGGGCTTATTTGGAACTTGGGCAGCCGCATCAAATGCAGCTGCTGTTAAAGAAGAAAATGCGGAATTCACTAGTAAAGATACACTATCAGCAAACAGTTTACCTGAATTCTTCTTGAGTGTTGGTAAAGGCATGCTTAAAGCGAATGCTGGAAATTGTTTACCAGAAGGCATAGCAAGTAACATAGTAAACTTCATACGAGGAAAGCCTTTAGGAGAAGCTGAACCTGAGATGCCACTAATAAATGAAGCTGAATTAGTACCAGCAGGGTAATAAAAGGCAGAATAAGAGATATAATAAACATGATGAAGATAGCTTTTCTTGGACCTTCTGGGTCATTTTCTCATATCGCTGCTATAAACCTTGCAACAAGTGAATTTGATGTTGTAACAAACACAGAATTTGTTAGCATGCCGACTATTACTAGCCTAGTAGAAGCCATATCAAACTCCCAAGTCGACCAAGCAGTAATTCCAGTAGAAAACTCCTTAGCTGGCGCTGTTGGAGAAACCTTAGATGCACTATTAAAGTATAATGGCGCATACATAAACAAAGAATACCTCCTCAGTATTAAACACTGCCTACTATCTAAGTCAGACCAAGATTTAAATAAAATAGAAAAAATTATTTCTCACCCTATGAGCTTTGCTCAGTGTGGAGATTTCATCAGAGCCAACTGCCCAAATGCAGTCATGGAACCATCTCCAAGCAATAGCAAAGCTGCAATTGATGCAAATAATAGTCTGGAAGATGATTATACAGCAGCAATAGCTCCTGAATTCTGTGCAAAGCTATATAATTTAAAGATTTTACGTAAAGCTATTAACGACTCTCAGAATAATATAACTAGATTCTGGCTACTGTCTAATACTCCATCAGATTACATTGAAGGTAAGGATGCGAAAACATCTATTATTTTTCAAATAGTAGATGAGCCTGGTAGCTTACACAGAGTACTTAAAGCATTCTCTGACCATGGTATAAACCTATCCAGGATTGAGTCTAGACCATCTAAAAATCTATTAGGGAGTTATTTATTTAGCGTCGATTGTAATGCTCATAGAGATGAAGAAAAGTTCGTCACTGCAATGCGTGATTTAAGTATGTACTTTAATTATTATAAATGGTTGGGTTCATACCATATATCTTCCAAACCTAGGGTAGAGGAGTCCTTAACTAATTAATCTCAATGAGTAGATTTAGATATAGATTAATTCAGATAATGGTTCTTGTCTCTTTTTTTATAATAGTTGCAAGACTATTTAATTTACAAATAATCCAAGGTTCAAAATTCTATAAAAGAGTTAAACAACTTAGGACTAATGTAAAGTCTCTGACTAATAGAGGAGAGATTACTGATAAATTTGGTAAAACTCTTGCCATGGATATAGAGCGCTACACTCTAGAATACAATCCATGCGAAGCTTCTAAAAAAGAAAACAAATCTGTTCTAGCTCGTGAGCTTGCCGCTATATTTGATTTCCCAGAAAGTTCCAAAAAGCTTCTTTATAAGAAATCAAGTCAAACTCTAGCTTTCAACCTTACTCGTGAGCAAGTTCAACAAATCAAAAAGCTTCACTCACCATCATTATATATGAGAAAAGTTATCACTCGTTTTTACCCTGAAGATACTTTTGCATCTCATATTTTAGGCTACGTAGATCTTTATGGTGCTGCTAGACAAGGAGTTGAACTTTACCATAAAGAGTACTTAGAACAAAATCCTGAAGCTAAACTTGAACTTACCATAGACTCCCGCCTTCAAGGCTTCATCGAAGAAAAACTAGATAAACATATAGAGAAGACTAAAGCAGAACAAGGTACTGCAATTGTAATGGATGTAAAATCTGCAGAAATTCTTGCATGGGCATCGAGCCCTTCTTACAATCCTAATTTTTATAAAGATTACTCTATCAGGCGCTTAAAAAACTGGAGCATAGTAGATGTTTATCAACCTGGATCTATTTTCAAAATTATTACAGTAGCTTCAGCACTTGATTCTAAGATTATAGATAGTGACTATAGTTTTATTGATGAAGGTTATATCATGGTAGATAAATGGCGTATCCAAAACCATGATTATGTAAAAGGAAGAACTGAAGCTAAAGAATTAGATTTAACTGGCTTATTTGCAACGTCTAGCAACCCATTTGCTGCACACCTCGGTCTAAAAATGGGTAAAGAAGTTTTTCACAATTATTTAAATCTTTTTGGCTTCTCTCAAAAAACTGGAGTGGAACTACCTGGAGAAAGTACTGGTCTTTTAAGACACCATGATACTTGGAAAGATTCAGATTTAGCTTCCACTGCGATAGGACAGGGAGCTATAGCGGTAACTCCAATCCAAATCCTAGCGGCGATAAATACTATTGCAAACAATGGGACCTGGATGCAACCAACTATAGTCCTCAACCGCAATAAAGCTGGTCTTATTCAAGGAAAAGTTAAAGTCATTGACCCTAAAATAGCTAAAGAAATTCAGATGCGTTTAGCAGATTCTATTGAAACAAATATTAAAGAGAAGTGGGCTAAAGCTGGAAATATTTCTGGAATTAGAGTTGCAGGAAAGACTGGTACTGCCCAAAAAATCAGAAAAGATGGTCATTACTCACATTACAACACCATCGCTTCGTTTGTAGGTTTCTACCCTGCTGAAAATCCAAGGTATATCTGTTTAGTAGTTATTGATGATCCTAAAACAGATGGACGCTGGGGTGACACTGTCGCAGGACCTCTATTTAATGAAATTACTAACTATGTAAAGAATCTATATCTATGATTTTGTTAACGTAATCACAAAGGTTTCTAGAAGCCTCTTTATGATTCATTTTCCAATCCTGGTGAGCATTGCTATTAGTATAATTAGTGGTAACTAAAAATGAATTAAAAGGAATTTTATGGTCAGCAGCAATAGCTGCAACTCCATAAATCTCCATATTTTCAACTAAAATTTCATTAGGATATTTTTCAATAATTTTTTTTGATATTTCATTAGATTTAGTGATTTCTAAGTTTGAGAATACTACTGCCCTAGTGATACTGTCTGCTGACTTAAATAAAGACTTGTATTCATAAATAGGATAACTGAAAGGAGTATATGAATAATCTAGACTAGATAAATAATCACCTAAATTAACTTGCTGAATAGAATAAATTTTAGAATCACCAAGCCCAAATTCCAGCTCTTTATCAGAAATTAAACCAGCAGTTCCAATAAAGACTATTCTTTCAATATTATTATCTGCTTTTTGCAGAAACCTATCTAAGTGTACTGCTGCACTCAGATAGCCAATGCCAAGATTAATAATTTTAATATTTTTGTTTACCAAATCTAAATATTTAGTTTCTTCATCCCAAGCTGAACAAATCAATATCATTAAATACTATATTAGCTCGCCAGAATCAGAAGAAAGAGAATTTAAACTGTTACCCTAAGAAAATAAAAGATGACATCACGATTTGCTATTTTCGAACTCATAGTAAAGCCCTAAGAATTCCAGGTTTCAAAGCAAATATTTCAAGATAAGTTCATAAACTTTCACCTTTAGCTTTTCTTTATTGCAAATAATTCTCATTAGGGTATAGAATAGACATGTGAATTTGAGAATAATTCTCAATAAAGTGAAATAAAAATAAACTTGATAAACCCAAGTCAAACTGTAACAAAACCTCCAAACAGCCAAGAGTCAACACAAGCCTTGGTCCAGCTTGACGTTAGTAATGAAAAAAATGCTCTTGAACGTGAAGCTGAATTAAAGAAAGAGTTATTAAATAAAGAAATAAAAAGCTTAAGTAATGATTATCGGCATCTAGAAAAACAAACTAACCAAATTGAAGATTTCACTGCTAAAACTTCTGTTCTGGAAATGGGCTTAGGACTCTTATCTATGGGTTTAGAAGGAAAATTCAATGGTGATAATTTCATATACGTAGTGAATAGTGCCTTTGAATTCATTTCAAACTCCACCAAAAAATTACCAGATGGCTTTAAGAAATTTATGCTTGATGGTGCGAAGTTATTGGGTATGAAATTTAACCCTAGCTCTGAAAACCTGGACGAGAAAGAGTCTAAAATTTCTAAACTATTTGAAAATAATAAAGAAAAAGTCTTAGCGCTTTATCTTAAAGGACTCTCTTTATTCACAGTAGGTTTAAGTGGAGTGGACTATCTTAATAAAAGATCTAAACCACCAGAAAACACTATTTCACATCCTTTCAAACATTTGTCTAAGCTTGCCTCTAGCTTAGTCATGGCTATCCCCGCTCTTCCAATGCTAGGAACTTTTAGCACAAAACGTAAGCTGGCTGATTTAATGTTAGAAGCTAAACCTAAAGACACTAATGCTGAAGCTCTAAAACTCACAGGTAATGAAGACTTCTTATGCTTCATGGAAGCTAGTTTCCTTGGGGCAAGAAAATTGCTCACCAGCTTATTTCCTAAACATGAAAACATCATGGAATTGATAGCAAGCTTATCTCTATCTGGCTTAAGCTTCATGAATGCAGATAGTACCCTAAAAGAATGTGAAGGCTTAGAAAATGGTAACTTCTTTAAATCTAAATTCATGAGTAAAGAACTCCCTGGTATCATCTATGAAAATTCCAGAAAAGCTCTAAACAAACTTTTTAAAATAGAGCTAGATTCAACTGAAAAATTAGCAAATACAGCTAAAAGAATTTTTGATAGCAAAAAAAAGATTTTACAGTATAGTAGTTAACAGTGAAAGCTGAATTAATTGCTATTGGTACAGAATTATTAATAGGTCATGTGGTTAATAGTAACGCTGCATATCTATCTGAAGAACTTAATGCAATAGGTATAAGTACCTATTTTCATATAACAGTAGGCGACAACAAAGAAAGAATTCTAAATACATTAGAACTTGCAGCCTCCAGAGCAGATATTATTATTTGTACAGGAGGCTTAGGACCTACTGTTGATGATATTACCCACGAGGTTCTTGCAGAGTTTACTGGTAAAAAGCTTCTTGAAGATAAACAAATAAAAGAAATCATTAAAAACAAATTTTTAAAAACTAAAACAGAAATCCCACAAAACAACTATAAACAAGCCTTAATTCCAGAAGGAGCGATCATCATCCCGAATCCAGTAGGTACGGCTGTAGGGGTGATTCTTGATTATAAAGGTATAAAAATCATCAGCTTCCCAGGCGTTCCCTGTGAAATGAAAGATATGTTTAAAGAGACTGTCGCTCCATATCTAAGTGACTATTTAGGAGAGAAAGAGAGTGTCGCTGCAATTGAATCTGAAAAAATTAAATTTATAAATATTGGTGAATCACGCATGGCAGAGATAATAGGTGAAGAAATATTTATGCAAAGCAATCCTAGTGTAGCTCCCTACGCCACTCTAGGTGAATGCTACGTTCGCATTACTGCTAAAGCAAAATCAGTAAAAGAAGCTAAAGAACTAATAGCTCCAGTTAAAGAAAAAATCGAAGCTAAGATGAAAGACTATATTTATACCTATGGCGATGATACAGTTCCAGAAATACTTGCACGCTACCTAAAAAATAAAAACTTATCAATTGCCTTTGCAGAGTCATGTACTGGTGGGCTTTTGAGCAAAACTATGACTGATATTCCAGGAGCAAGTGCTTACACAAAGCTTAATTTAATCACTTACTCTAATGAATCAAAAGAAAAATTTTTAAATGTATCAAAAGAGACACTCGATCAATTCGGAGCCGTTTCTGAAGAAACAGCAAAAGAAATGGCTTTAGGCTTACAAAATATTTCTACTGCAGACCTCAATATATCTATTACAGGAATTGCAGGCCCAGAGGGTGGCACTCCTGAAAAACCTATCGGCACTATATTTATAGGAATTGCAATGAATGACAAAGTAGAAGTTCATAAACTTGATTGGTTTGCTCGAACTCTAAACAGAGCTCAAGTTCGAGAACTAGCCTGCCTTAAAACTCTTTATCGTGCTTATAAATTTCTTTTAGAGAACACGGTTTAGCCTTTAAAGCTCATTAACATCGAACTCAACAAACTCAATCCCCTTACTCTCAAGAATATTTTTAATAAAGAGGCTTAATTGGCTAGTATCAATTTTTTCTCTATATCCTGGCTCGAGGTAGAATTCTTTAATACTTGCAAAGTTATCCTCTTTAAGAAGATAAATAAAACCAAACACTATCTTTTCATAAACAAAAACAATAAGCTCAGCAATATCTAGCTTTGATAAAGAAGTTACAAAATCTGCCCAAGAAAGTCCACTTCTATTAAACTTGTCCATCCAAAACTTTTCACCTCGCATCTGCTGAATCATGCATAAATTACCCCACAACTCACAGAGCCTACCTAGATCACTTTCTATATTTAATTCTCTTACTTCAAACGATCCTTTAGACAAAATAATCTCACCTTTGTGATTAGATTCAGGTTATTACTTATCAGACGGATTCTCCTTCAAAACTTTGTTTTCAAGCAAATCCTTAAGCCCTTAGCTTAACATGCAAAAAAGACATTGTTAATTTTTTCTAAAAACTGGTAATTTGTGTGACGAGCTGTTATAATTTTCGTTTGTCAATGCCAACATTACAACAATTAATTAGGAACCCTCGTAAGAGAAAAAAAAGAAAGAAGAATTCACCGGCGTGTGAAGGTAATCCTTTCAAAAGAGGTGTTTGCACAAACGTAAGAACTGCTACTCCTAAGAAGCCAAACTCTGCTATGCGTAAAATCGCAAGGGTTAAGCTCAGTAACGGAATTGAAGTTACTGCATACATTCCTGGCATTGGTCATAACTTACAAGAACACAGTGTGGTACTTGTAAGAGGTGGAAAAGTGAAAGATTTACCTGGTGTTGGTTATCACATCGTTAGAGGTGCTTTAGATGCTCAAGGTGTTAAAGATAGAAAACAGAGCAGGTCTTTATACGGTACGAAGAGAGAAAAAGCTAAGAAGTAAGTAGATAATTAGGAAAATTTTATGCCACGTAAACCAAATTTTAAAAAAAGAACAATAACTCCAGATCCTTTATATGGTGATAAAGATGTTGCTCAATTCATCAACAGAATGATGATCCAAGGTAAAAAATCTATTGCTGAAAGGTTATTCTACGGTGCTCTTGACTATATCGGAGAAAAAATCAAAGATAAAAAACCTCTAGAAATATTCAAAAAAGCTGTTGAAAATGTAACACCAGTTGTAAAAGTAAAAGCAAGAAGAATCGGTGGTGCTACTTACCAAGTACCAGAACCTGTAGATAAAGCTAAAGGTACTGCTATTGCTCATAGATGGGTTATCCAATCTGCTCGTAAAAGAGGAGCTAAAACTTTTGTATCAAATTTAGCTAATGAATTATTAGATGCCTTTGATAATAAAGGTAAATCTATTGAGCTTAAAGAACACACTCATAAAATGGCTGAAGCAAATAAGGCATTTGCTCACTATGCTAGAGGCTAATTCCACAAATACCTAAAAAACCCCAAGCTTTAAGCTCGGGGTTTTTGTAGTTAGGAAAAATTATAACCTAAAATAAACTTGCTTCCACTGCATCTGAAGAATCACCTTCTTCTTTACCCTGTTTTAAATATTCTTGTTTTGCATTTAGTGAAGATGAAGCATCAATAATTTGTTGATTAAAGAACTCCTGCATCCCAGGATCATCTATCAATGTTATTACATCAAAGATTTCTCCTAACTGCTCAACATTTTCACCAGCAATAGCTGCATTTTGCCGTTCTAAGTGATCATCGTCTAATAAATCACCTACGATTTCAGAATAATCACCATCGTCTTCAAAAAGTCCGAAAAGATTATCAATACTATCTGTTGCTTCAGATATTACAGAAGAATCTGCTTTAGAATCTTTTAACGCATCTTTCTTAGCACCAACTGTATTATCAAGTTTTAAATTTTTATTGTCGCTAATTTGCATTGGCGCTAACTCCCATGCATCCAAAATAACAAAGTATTATTAAGAAAAGGTTATTGTTAATTTTGCCGTGCTAATATTTCACTAAATGGTAAAAATCGCCCCCTCAATATTAGCGGCAGATTTTGCAAACCTCGAGTCAGAATTGAAGAGGATTGAAGACCATGCAGACTGGGTTCACGTCGATGTAATGGACGGATCTTTTGTACCTAATATAACTATAGGTGCACCAGTTGTGAAATCTTTAAAAAAATCTACGAATTTACCACTTGATGTTCATTTAATGATCAATGAGCCACATAATCACATCCCTGATTTTATTGATTCTGGTGCAGATATTATCACTTTTCACCTAGAAGCTTATGATTTCAACGAAGTAAAAATCCGTAATACTATATCTTTGATTCAAAATCTAGGTGCTAAAGTAGGAATTTCAATAAATCCAGCTACAGATATTAATAAAGTAGAACCTTTCATTAAAGATATTAATATGGTTCTAATAATGTCTGTAAATCCAGGCTTTGGAGGACAGAAATTTATTGAATCTACTTATGATAAGATCCAAAATCTCTTAGAAATTCTCCAAAAGAATGATCTTAAAGCTGGAAATATTCTTAATGAAGGTGAGGTAGCTATAGAAGTAGATGGCGGAATTTATCCAGGAGAAATTTCTGAAAAGTTAATCGCAACTGGCGCTAATGTTTTAGTTGCAGGCTCAGCTGTTTATGGGGCTACTAATATCTCTAAAGCAATCGAGGAGCTAAGAAATGGGGCATGATCCAGCACAGTTATTAGAAAGTGTCTCTAGATGTACCCAAAATGGTTTTATTGGTTCTGACCTTGACGATAAAGTTACCTGTTTTAGTCCTATCATTGAAAGTTTAACTGGTTGGAAAGAAGAAGAAGTAATAGGAAAAGATATTAAAAGCTTCTATTTTATTCCAGAAGAAGATAGTTTATTTAATAATGAAACCGCTTTTTCAGCTCAGGTGGCAGTTTTATTCACGAAAGATGGCAGGAAGCTTAGTTTTCCTACTAGACAGACTGAGATTTATAATACAGAATATCAAGTTGACGGAAAATTGTTGTTTTTTGTAGTCGATAACTTTAATAAGGATATAGATCAACTTCAAAGTGAATTTGTAAGTACCGTATCCCACGAACTAAGAACCCCAATCACAAGTATTAAAGGTTTTGCTTCTACATTATTACAACACAAAGAAAGATTTCCTGAAGATAAAAGAAATAAATATATAACCATCATTAAAGAACAAGCTGAAAGGCTGGCTAGGTTAGTAGAGGATTTACTTGCAGTATCAAGAATCGATGCTAAGAAATTACAATTCACCATACATCCAGTTCAAATTAATCAATATCTAGAAACCACAGCATTACTTATTGAAAATAAATATAATGGCTCTCATAGAATCGAAGTAAATATTGATAAAGATCTTCCAGATGTTTGGGTAGATGCTGATAGACTTGAGCAAATCTTCACAAATTTAATTGATAATGCCGTTAAATATTCACCTGGGAGTGAAAAAGTTATCATTAAAGCTCACACCATCACACAAGATGATAAGAAAATGGTAAAAGTTTTGATTCGTGACTTCGGTATCGGTATCGAAGAGAAATTTTTAGCAAAAATATTCAGTAAATTTAGTCGATTGGACAATCCGTTAAGTAGGAAAACTGAAGGTACTGGTTTGGGACTCTATATTTCTCACTCTCTAGCTAGAATCATGAATGGGCACCTTAGTGTCGAGAGCGGTCCAGAAGGTAGTACCTTTAAACTTTATTTACCTACAGAGTTTTATGAAGTTGGAGATAAATCGTGGGGTTAATACCTAAAAAATATATAGTCCACATAGCATCTGAAAAATCTAAGCTTAGGCTTCAAAACCAAGATAATTTTATTGAGAAGTGTAACGCAAATGGAATTTACCTTCTTGAGTGTAATAATATAGAAGATTTAAAATACATACTTTATGATTACAAACCTGAAATTTTAATTGTAAATGAAGATATGTATAATCAAGGCTTTGATTATGAAAGCATCAGTGGAAAGCAAAAATCAAAATATAACATCTATAAATTAATTCTTTTAGGAACTAAGAAAAAAGATAAAACTAAAGCTTTTTCATACATTGAAGAAGGATTTGATGATTTCTTAGATGCTGACTTAAGTGCTGAAGAAATTTTTGTAAAGTGCTTTGCTTATTTAAGAAGAAAAAATATACTTGAGAAAAACCAGCTTACCAAGCTTCCTGGTATAAATAGAACTTACGAAATTATCGAACACTGTCTTAATGACATAAAAGACTGGCAGTTACTTCACCTTACCATCGATAATCTTAACCAATATAACTACATGTATGGTGTTAAAAACGTTGATAACTTAATTAAACAATCAGCTTCAATGTTAGCTGAACTTGTAAAAGACACTGACCTATTTATAGGTCACTTAGGTAAGGATAATTTTATTCTATTAGGTTCTATACAAGACATCAATGATATTTTTGAAGAACTAGAAAGTAAGTTTTCTGCTATTTTAGAAAAAGTCTATAATAAAAAAGACTTCGAAAATCAATACATAATCTACTCAGCTCCTCATAAGGTTAGAAGAAAAGAAAAATTAGTAACTTTAAACATCTCATCTTGTACTAGCTTCGATAGAAAATTCCTTTCGGGTTCAGATTTGATTGAACAGGCACTACTGAATAAATTCAATAAGCGCAAACATTTATCTAACAAAAAAGTAGTAATTATTGAAGAGGATAAAGATTTTGCTGAGCTTTTAGTAGATAGATTAGAGCTAGATAGCTTCGAAGCTTCTCATACCACCCCCAAAGACCTACTGAAAGATCTAGATTCAGTGAAACCAGGATTCTTAGTTATAGAAGCAGCTAAAATGGGTTTACCTGGCTTTGAGGAGCTTTGTAAAAAACTAACTGAATACGAAGGAATTGCAGATTTAAATATAATAGTTGCAAGTAATCTTCCTGGTTATAGAAACTTTTTAGAAGCTGGAGCTAATACCTATATCCCGAAACCTTATGAACTTGATACTCTTTTAGAAGAGTTAAAACTTTATTGTTAATTAACGCAAAGCCAGATTTAGCATGATAAAATTTTGACTTGCGAATATGGCAGCCGTCGCCAAGTGGTTAAGGCCCCGGGTTGTGATTCCGGTATTCGCGGGTTCAAATCCCGTCGGTTGCCCCATATTTTAAAAGAAAAGCCCTGCCTTCATGGTGGGGCTTTTCTTTTATG
>CALBDR010000085.1 GCA_937927525.1 uncultured Candidatus Melainabacteria bacterium | reverse complement strand
GTTAATGAAAAAGGTTAAAAAACACAGTACTAAGAATTGAGGAAATAAATTTCCAATTAAAGTGAAGCTTCTAATCATATAGAATTTTTTACTTTTCACTATTAATGAAATTTACCAAGGAATTTTTTTATTAAACTCCCGAAAGCAGAGGAGTTGCTAAAGTAACTACTCAGCCATAAACCAATGAATCTAATATCAAAAAGTCTTAAAAAGTTTTTACTTATAGACTTAGCTAGCTTCGCCCTAGCAAGACTAGGTTTACCGGCAAGTATATACCAGTAGGCAAAACGTAGAAAAGCCAAGCTATAAGCTTCGCGCATCTCAGCTAGAATTATTTTCTTGGCTTCATCATTACCACTAGCTTTTATCGATAGTTGATCTTCAATACTAGCTTCTCTATTCTCTTCAATCTTAGTATTAGCATCTAGAACTTTTAAGGTTACTTCTTCTATTCTTTCAGCTTTAACATTTTGGACAGATTGCCCTGGGTGTATACGGTAATTTCCTAAAGGCTCTTTAATGTGATAAAACTCTCCGAACTTAGAGAGTCTTAACCAGAAATCCCAGTCTTCATAAGGGATGAAATCAGTTACTTGGGTACCGACTTTATCAAGAGCTTCTTTTCTAATCATAGGTGTAACTGATGGGATAAAATTTCTTTTGAGTAAATGAAAGTAAACTAAGCCACTTGCACCTTCTTGTTGTCTTGCAGCTGACTTTAAACTTTTATTCTCTGGTGAAATTCTATTTACTGAAGCATAGCAAAGAACCACTTCTGGTTTTTCTTCCATGATCTTTACTTGAGTTGCTAATTTATTTTCCAGCCAAGTATCGTCAGAGTCTACTAAGCAGACATATTTACCACTTGCTTTACTAATGCCAAAGCTTCTGGCAACAGCTCTTTCAGAGTTTTTTTGTTTGAAGTATTTAATGCGTGAATCTTTATTTACGAAATCTTTTACGATTTCTTCTGTATTATCAGTGCTGCCATCATCAATGAAAATCACTTCAAAGTTGCTATAACTCTGTTTTAGAATACTCTCTAAATTATCTGATATGAATTTTGCTTGGTTATAGCTTGGAATAACTACTGAAACTAATGGTGGATTACTCATATTATCTCTCCCCATTCATGATAACTCGGATCTTATTAGTAAATTATCTAAATTGATAAATTCTCCGATATCAATATTTTCTCTAGTTTTAATTTCTTTAGCTGCTGCTGTATATGACCATATTGTGCCTGGGTAAACTAGCATTGGTGCATAATAGCTGTGTACATCTTTGAAGACTTTAGCTAAATTTTCTCTAGTTTTTCTAAGTTCAGATCTTTGGAAGAAAGGGGAGCCTGACTGTGCACAAAATACTCCATTCTCTTTTAAAGTTCTTTTGATTTTTTTATAGAATTCTTCCTCTATAAGACCAGCGGCAAAACCTTTTGGATCAGTAGAGTCGCATAATATTAAGTCATAAGTATTTTCGTCACAGCTATCAATGAATTTGAGTGCATCTTCACACCTTAAGTCTAATTTAGGATTATTTAATGCAATTGATATTTGTGGGAAAAATTCTTTAGATGCATTAATAACTTCTTCATCAATTTCCACCATTGTTACTTTACTGATACGTGAATCGTAATTAGTAAATAAATCACGGACTATACCACCGTCACCACCACCAATAACTAAAATATTTAAATCTTTAGCTTTTTCACTTAAATTTATCATGCCATAGCTTGTAAGAGCACGGTGGTACATGTGCTCATCGATATCACTAAGCATTAAGGCTCCATCTAAAGCCATTACTGTACCAAAGTTATCATTTTCAAAGATAAAAATTTCTTGGTATTTGCTTTGTTTCTTTAAATGTACTTTAGAAACTTTCATGCTGATGCTTTGTACACCTTGATGAATTTCTTGAAACCATAGTTCTGTATTATCAGCTGACATAGGCGTAATATTTTAGCAAATGAGTTAGCTTTCTCGGACTTTTTATGAATGAATAATTATTTTTTGTTATCATGGTGTGGTGCAATTTGCAATAGTTAACGTAATTTCTCTAAGTTTTATTGGTTTCTTAGTTTTAATGGTATTAGTTGGTACGCTTTCAGCAAGTAAAGCGAAAGCAAACTCTGGTGATTATTTACTTGCTAGTAGGTCTGTCCACCCTATAGTCATGGCATTGTCAATGCTATCTACTAACTATAGTGGTTTTATGTTTATTGGTTTTATTGGCTATACCTATAATGTCGGGATTTCAGCTGTTTGGTATGTGCTTACTTGGGCATTTGGTGACTTGCTTGCTTGGCTCACTATTCATAAAAGACTTAGAGATAAGTCTGAAGAACAAGATTCAAATACCATTACTTCTTTTATAGGTACTGGAGAGAAGAAGAGTTTGCCAGGATTAATAAAATTCACTTCTTTAATTAGTTTTACATTCCTATCTGTCTACGCTGCAGCACAATTAAAAGTTAGTAGTAAAGCACTGCATGTCATGCTTGATTGGGATATGAACATGGGAATAGTCATTGCTGGATTGATTGTAGCGATATATTGCTTTTCTGGTGGCATCCGAGCTTCGATTTGGACTGATGTTGCTCAAACAATTTTTATGTGTGCTGCAATGTTTTTAATGAGTTTTTTAACCATCGGTAAGTGTGGAGGGGTTACTGAGTTGATGGCGTCTTTAAAAGCAGTTGATCCTAATTTAGTAAGTTTAGTTCCAGAGAAAACTTTTTGGCATTTCATAATTTTCATTATTAGTTTGCTTGTAAATGGTTATGGTGTTATCGGGCAACCTCATACTATGGTAAGGGCGATGCTTATAGATGATTCAAGCAAAATGGGTAAGGCAAGAGATATATACTTTAGCCTATATCTTATTTTCGGTATAGCTTCTTTAAGTGTGGGCTTAGCTTCAAGGATTTTATTACCTGATTTAAGTTCAATAGACCCAGAGTTAACCCTACCAATTTTAGCTGAACAATATCTTCCAGATGTCTTAGTCGGATTTATTTTAGCTGGAATATTTTCAGCAGCAGTTTCTACTGCTGACTCACAGATAATTTCTTGCTCTGCAAGTCTTAGCCAAGATTTATTTCCATCTTTGAAAAAATCATATATATTTTCTAAAATATCTTCACTTATAGTAACAGTGATAGCAATTTGTATTGCTCTTTTCTCGGGGCAAAATGTTTTTACTTTAACTTTAATTGCTTGGTCATCTCTTGCTGCAAGTTTAGGTCCACTAATGGTTTTAAGATGTTTTGATTTCGAAATGGATACTAAAACCTCATCAGTAATGGCGTTTTTCTCGATCCTTACGGTAATTGTTTGGCGTTTTACTTTAAATATGCCTTTTGGGATTCATGAAGTTATGCCGGCAACTTTAGTTGCAGTCTTGATTTTCTGGATCAAACCTTTTGGCTTGCTGAAAAAACAGTAAACTGAAGTTATAATTTAGCCATGGTTTTACTTAATTCTGAGAATTTAGAGCTTGGGACACCCTTAATTAGCTTTGAGCTAAAGAATATTGATGAGGATACTTTTTCTAGTGATTCATTCACTAAAGATACAGTAGTAATTGCATTTATTTGCAATCACTGCCCTTATGTAATAGAGATTATTGAAGATTTTTCTAAGCTAGCTCTGAAGCTCAAAGATAGAGTTGATTTTGTCACTATTTCAGCAAATGATCCTGCTTATAGAAATGAAGATAGCTTTGAGAATATGAAGTTATTTCATGAAAAGTATAATTTTTCTTTCCCATATTTATTTGATGAAAGTCAGGAGATTGCAAAGAAGTACCAAGCTGTTTGTACACCTGATATTTATACTTATAAAAAGATTGATGGGGAATATAAACTTGCTTACCATGGAGCTTTTGAGTATTTAGAAGAGAGTATTTTAAAACTTGAAGCTGGGGAAACTCAGGTCCAGGAAGGAAAACCAAGTATTGGTTGTTCTATAAAATGGAAGTGATTTTTGGGAAAGTAGATAGAGGGATATGGAAGAGTTTTTAAAAGTAAAAGCTAATATAAATGAAAATGATCTTAGGGGGTTAAAGAGTGATTTTGATAATGATTATTTAGGAACTTGGGCTGATCTTGCAAAGAAAAATATTTTTTTCAAACAGACTTTTAATGAGATTTTAGATGATAGTGCTAAACCACATTATAAGTGGTTCTTAGATGGGAAAACTAATGTGTCGTATAACTGTCTGGATGTTCATTTGAAAGATAAAGCTGAAAAAACAGCTTTGATTTTTGAAGATGAGCTTGGAGAGATTCAGAAGTTTACTTATAGAGAGCTCCATGAACAGGTTGTTAGGTTTAGTGCCTATCTAAAAGATTTAGGAATTAAAAAAGGTGACAGAGTTTGTATCTATATGTCTCTTTGTCCTGAATCTATTATTGCAATGCAGGCATGTTTAAGAATCGGTGCTATTCATAGTGTGGTTTTTGCTGGTTTTTCAGCGCACGCTCTTAGAGATAGAATCAACGAGCTAGAAGCCAAGCTTCTTATTACTCAGAATGCTTTTATTAGAAGAAATAAAAAAATCGAACTTTTTAAGTGTGCTCATGAAGCTTTAATTGAAAATCAATCAGTCACCGATCTGATACTTTTTGACCGCGTGAGTGGAGATCAAGACTTAGATGAAAGTACTAATACTTTAAAAAAATCCTTGCGTTTGAAAATTCATAAACCTTTAGAGGACTTGCTTGTTGATAAGTACGCTGATATCCAGAAGCTATCAACTTTGGAGCCTGAATGGCTTGAAAGTAATGAGACTTCTTTTATTCTTTATACTAGTGGTAGCACAGGTAAACCTAAAGGTATTGAACATGGTACTGCAGGTTATATTTTGTGGGCAAAGCTCAGTAGTAACTGGGTTTTTGATCTAAAAGACGAAGATATATTCTGGTGCACAGCTGATATCGGCTGGATTACAGGACATACTTATGTGGCTTATGGTCCTTTGGCGAATGGTGCTACTCAAGTCATATATGAAGGAGCGCCTAACTTTCCTGATAAAAATCAATTCTGGAAATTGATCGAAAAGTATAAAGTCAGTATTTTTTATACTGCACCTACTGCGATTAGAGCTTTTGAACAGTGGGGTTTAGAGCATATTGAAAAACATGACTTAAGTTCACTTAGGCTTTTAGGTTCTGTAGGGGAGCCCATTGGCTCTGAGACTTGGAAATGGTTTTATGAGCATATTGGTAAATCTAAATGCCCTATTGTCGACACCTGGTGGCAGACAGAGACTGGTGGAATAATGATTACTACTTTACCAAGAGTGCAAAATGCTAAGCCTGGTATTGCTGGACCGGCTTTGCCTGGAATTCATGCTGAAATTTCAGATGATTCCCTTCTTCATATTTCTAAACCTTGGCCTTCTATGCTTAAAGGGATTTATAAAAATCCTGAAAGATATAAAAAAGCTTACTGGTCTTTAATTCAAGACTCTTACTTGCCAGGTGATTTAGCAACTATCGATGAAGATGCTTATATCTGCATCGGTGGTAGAAATGATGATGTCATTAATATTTCTGGTCACCGACTAGGAACTGCTGAAATTGAAACCGCTCTTGCTAAGCATGATTCTGTTTTAGAATCTGCAGTTGTAGCTATTCCTCATAAGATTAAAGGTCAAGGTCTAGTATGTTTTGTGGTATCCAGTAACAATTCAAGTGATTTGAGTGATTTGCTTGCAGCTCATATCGCTAGTGAAATAGGTGCTCACGCTAAACCTGAAAGAGTGATAACTTGCACTGCCTTACCTAAGACTAGATCTGGTAAAGTCATGAGAAGACTTTTACAAGACCTAGCTCAGGGAAAAGACATTATTGGAGATATATCTACACTTGAAGATAAAAGTGTTTTAGAGGGGATAAGGGAAAGTTTGGGATAAAAAAGAGGAAGCGCGGTGCTTCCTCTAAACATTTTGCGGATCTGTAAAACAAAAAATCGTTTTACTCCTTATTATCTTACAGAGACCGATTCATAACTTAATTGTCATTATAGCAAGAATATAAAATTTATAAATTAAATAATTATTTGTATAATATTGTAAGTTATAAAGCAACCTTATCGTTTGGCTTTAGACATTGGAACAAATTCAATTGGCTGGTGTGTATTAGATTTAAAGAAAAATCCTGAAAATTTGGAGGGAGATTTAGTCCCTTGTAAGATTCGGAAGATGGGAGTTAGGTTGTTTACAGAACCTAGGAATCCTAAAGATGGTACTACTCTTGCCGCTAGAAGAAGGGATAAAAGAGGAGCGAGAAGGAATTTATTTCGCTATAAACAGAGGCAAGAGAAGCTAGTGAAACTTCTTAAAAAGCATGGTTTAATTGTTGATGCAACAGCTAGAATTATATCAAGTTATGAATCGGTCTCTATAAGAGACTTCAAAATACATATCTAAATACCAGGGATTCTATTATACGAAATTAAGTGCTTTGCACTAAATTAGCAATATATTTAGGCTCCTTTATAATACACTTCAAATAAGATTTAACACTCTTGTCTGGCGAGTTAATACCTTGCTCCCATTTTTTTACAGTACTTAAACTAAATCCATAAGTTTTAGCAAATTGTGATTGACTCATGCCAAGCATTTTTCGTAAGTGTTTAACCTCTAAGCCGTTACTCACTACTTTAACCGTTTCGGGCTTTTCTACAGCCTGCTGAAGAGCCATTTTGATCTCTTCACCTAATGTCATTTTCATTTTCATTTTCCTCCAAGTTTCAATTTCATATGGCTTAAATTTAAGTTGTATCTTTTAACAAAGCTTTTATTAATTTCTTTATATCTCGCTTGTCTTGATCGCTCATGCTTTCTGTCTTTGATTTTGAGTAAAGTGTAATTAAAAGAATTATGATTTCTTCACAATAGAAATATATAATTCTTAGACCGCCACTTTTTCCTTTATTTGATTTTGGATTCTTCCAACGAAGCTTCCTAACTCCACCAGTTTGAGGAATGATATCTCCTGCTTCTGGGTTGAGTTGTAAGTATGTGTACAAGTCTTTTAAATCAGACTTTGAAAAGAATTTTTTAGCCTCTGATTCGAATTTGCTTGTTGCTTTAATTATCTCTTCCATCTCTATGTTATATTATGCCACAAATTGGGTGATAATATGACACAGTTTGTCAAAATAACTTTGGCGGCTAATTATAAGCAGGCTTTTATAATATTTCTTCTAATTTATTCATTATGGTCTATAAATATTTTATACTTAAATCCATAATGGCAATTCATGGTTACGCTTTCTTAGAAAAAGATTTTGTTAAATTTGAAGATGCAAAAATTAGCGTCATGACTCACGCTTTTTTATATGGAACAGCTGTATTTGAAGGAATTAGAGCTTATTGGAACCCTGAGAAAAAGACTTTGAATCTTTTACAAGCTCGTCCTCACCTGGAAAGATTAATGAACAGCTGTAAGGTACTCAGAATGAATCCTTACTATAATGTTGATGAGATGCTCGAAAGAATTATTGAATTAATGAGGAAAAATAAACCTGAAACTGATGCCTATATTAGACCTAGCTGGTTTAAATCCTCTTTAAGAATAGGTCCATCTCTTTTAGGTAAAGCTGCTGAGAATGAGGAAGATGAGTCTTTTGTTATTACCTCACTTGATTTAGGTAATTATTTAGATGTTACTAAAGGTCTTAGAGTACAGGTTAGTAGCTGGAGAAGAGTTTCTGACAACGCTTTACCACCGAGAGCTAAAATTAATGGTAGTTATGTGAACACTGCACTTGCTAAAGCAAACTCTACTTTAGCTGGATATGATGATTCGATTTTCTTAACAGAAGAAGGTTATGTGTCTGAAGGCTCTGCTATGAATCTATTTTTAGTGAGAGGTGAAAAACTTATCACACCTTTAGGTTCTGATAATATTCTTGAAGGAATTACTAGGGCTTTTGTTATTCGTTTGGCTAAAGAAGAACTAGGATTAGAAGTAGAAACTAGACAAATAAATAGAACTGAACTTTATACCTCTGATGAAGCTTTCTTTGCAGGAACTGGTGCTCAGATAGCTCCTATAGGATCTATTGATGATTATGTCCTTGGTAATGGAAAGTGTGGTCCTATTACAGAAAAACTCCAAGGCATCCATAAATCAGTTTGCCTTGGGGAGAATGAAAAGTATGCAGACCAACTTACCCAAATATGTTGGGAACCTCTCTCAAGAACTTAAACTACTTGGAAAAGAATATTATCCTATTTCCCATGAGCATAGAGCCATATTTAGTTTTAAGTCCAAGCTAGCAATCATCTTGAGAGAATGCTTCCAACTTCCCTATCGTGCAGTGTCAAGGAATACTTTTTAGTGTTCCTTAGCAAGGTCTATTCAAAGATAGCCCAACTGCCATGTTCTTTAGGAAATGAAGATTTGCTTTTACTTCTTCGTTTTTATGTTGAATTTGCATTTCTGTTTGTTTTCCGTCCTCTAATTTCAAAACAAGCAAATTCATGCTTTTTATAAGCAAGCAATAAGAATTCAAAAGTGCAGAATACTCTTCACTCAGCTCCTCCTTCCCTAAGTTCATTTTAGCTAGTGCATCAGATAGGCTTGCACTTAACTGTGCCATCTTACTTGAGCTCATCTTGTTAATACAAGTATTTAGTATGTAAAATTTTATAACTATTTTATACTGGCGTCTAATTTTTCAAAGTTATCTGAACTACTTTCAGACCTGATGAATTTTCCTTCATAGTCGTATAATTTAAGAACATACTCTCTGTTTACAGGTTCATTTGGGTCATATTTAGGACAAGCTTCAAGATCTTGAGAGCTAAAATTGATCTCAAGAGCTGTGTCGTCTTCTGCCCAAGCGCTGACATGATGAGTGGCCATTAAAACATCACCAAAAGGAAGTATGCCATTAGTATCGATTACTAGAAATTTAATCATCCAAGTATCAGTATCGACAATAAAATCTTTCACTACACCAGCTTCTTTATCGCTAGCTTTTACTCTTCTGCCTTTTATCGCTTTAGTACATCTAAGATCTGGATCGCCAATTTCTGTTAGAACTTTGTCATCATTTTTATGAAGTAGGGGAATCCATAAGGGTAATATACTTCCACTCCAAGGCTCAGCTAAATACAGAGAATTTAAATTTCTATCTCTTAATAATTCGTGTTGGTCAGAGACTGGTAAGTCGCTAGAGTAAGGCTTTGCTGACTTGATTTGCTCTTTACTTAAGTCTATTTTTATAGATTCATCTAACCAAGATAAGTCGTAAGCATCAGTGGGAACTAGTAAAACTCTTTGGGAACTAAAAAAATCGACAATATCTGTAACCAGATACTTTACCTTCCAGCTACTAGAGTCAAAATGTAGTGACTCTAAAAAACCTATTTCACCATCTTTTGCAGCGATATTAAAACCAGTAAAACTATTTACACTTCTTAGCATACATTAATTATAGTCAATATTTGTTGTCTTTAACGTTAAATAGTCTTTAAATAACAGTTTTTGAAAATACGGGAATTGTATTTTGAGAATTATTCTCAAAACCGCTCCCTGACACAATTAAGAATGATTCTCAATTAATTGTAGCTTAACCCTTTCTTGATATTATCAGTGTAAGTTGATTGAAAGAAGGTTAACTTCTTGTTAGCCCTAATTAAAGGAGAAAAATTATGCCATATACTATCGTTTCTGAAGTTTGTGAAGGTGCAGCAGATTGTATCCCTGTGTGTCCTGTAGATTGTATCCACTGGGCTGAAGGTAAGACTAATGCTAACGGTCACAAGTACCCATATATTGACTTTTCAACATGTATCGATTGTGGTGCTTGTTTATCAGCTTGCCCTGTAGAAGGTGCAATTCTTGATGAAGAAAAGCCAGAATTACAATTAGTTTAATTGTGAAAAAAGTTTTAAAAAAGGACTCATCTATAGATGAGTCCTTTTTTTTATCTGTCTGAGCTAGAGTTACTTAAGGGACTGCTGCATAAGTTCAAATGAATTGTAAAAGTATTTTAATCACCGGTGGGTCACGTGGTATTGGCAAGGCAATATCAGACAGGCTTAGAGCTAAAATTGAATTTTCTGAAGTTTATGCTCCTAGTTCTAAAGAGCTAGATCAGTCGTCTGAAGTATCGATAAAAAGATTTAAAGAAGAATCAGGATTAAGTGATGCGAAGATTTATGGATTGATTATAAATGCTGGGATTCATCACTCTGAAAATTTTGAAGATTATAGTAGTGAAGACTGGAATCGAGTCTTAGACGTTAATTTGAATGGTGCTTTTTATACGATTAAACATTTCTTGAGAAATTTAAAATTATATCAAGAGCAGAATGAAGAAGCTTATCCACGAATAATAATAAGTTCATCTGTTAGTGCGTATACTGGTGAACAGTATGCGCCTGCATATGCTGCTAGTAAAGCGGGCTTGATAGCCCTTGCTAAAAGTCTAGCTCTAGAGTTTGCAAAGTATAAAATAACGGTTAATTGCGTCTGCCCAGGTTGGGTGAAAACTGATATGGCACTTAAACAAATGAATGGTGACAGTGAAATTGTGAAAAATCATTTAGGAGCGACTTTGCAGGATCGCTGGATAGAGCCAGAGGAGCTTGCAGGAACTTACTTGTATTTATTGTCAGCTGAAGCAAAGGCTATTACTGGACAGCAGATTAATGTCACTGCAGGTTTAGACCTTTAAACCTTTATCGGTCTAAGGCTCTTTATAAAGTCTCTAAATTGATCTAAGTTTTCGCTGTTGTCAGCTTCTAAGACTCTAATAGCCTTAGTTCCAATTATCGCCATATCCACACCCAGCTTAAAAGTAGCTTTTACTTTTTCTGGACTGTCTATTCCGAAACCTAATCCTAAGGCTTTATTTGGTGCGTAGCTTTTAAGTTTAGATATTTTTTCTTTTAGCAAAGCTAACTGTTCTTCTTCATTATTTTTTTGTAAACTATCTATGTCTTTATTTGAGCCAGTAACTCCAACTCTACTTACTAGATAGATAAAAGGTTCTGAAAGCTTAGCAATTTTCTTCAGTCTTTCATCGGTACTTGTAATGGCAGCTAACAGAGTTAGTGTTAAACCGTGTTTGTTTAGGTGAATTATTAATTCTTCTGCTTCATCAACAGGTAAGTCTGGAATTAAAAGACCTTTAACACCTGTACTTAAGCATTTTTCAATAAGTTTATTTAAACCATAATTATAGACAGGGTTATAGTAAGTGAAAAGAATCAGATTGTTTAACCCTATCTTTTCAGTCCCCAAAGAATTCTCTGAACTTAACTCTTCTTTTGTACGAGAAATAATATTAAAAATTTCATCTATATTAATGCCATTTTCTAAGGCTTTAAAGCTGGAGTTTTGAATAACTGGCCCATCTGCAAGTGGATCTGAAAATGGAATACCTAGCTCAACTAGGTCTACATTCTCTTCATGTAGGATTTTTAAAGCTTTAATCGTTCTTTCGATATCTGGGTAGCCAGCTGTAAGAAAAATAGTAAGCATTAATCTTCGTGTTCTTCGGGGTTATTTGCTTTTAATGCTAGATAAAGAACTGTACCGACTATAACTGTAAGTGTGCCTAAAATTGCTATTGCCATATTAGTATTATACTAGAGACTGCAGCTTCTTTAAATTACTTTAAGAACTTCTTCTTTCCAAGAAGCAACATGATCTTCGAAATCTGTATCAAGATCTGTTCTATCCATGAATCTAGTAGCACCAAGTCTTTCTAAGTGCCCATCAAGTCTTCTGCCACAACCACAGTAGTCTACATAACTTTTGTCGCCTAATGCTAAAACGTGAAATCTCATTTTATCTAGCTTTAGTTCATCAGCTTCTGATGTGAAAAGATTATTACAAATAGTTTCTGCGTCACCAGGAGGATCTCCATCACCCCAAGTCGAAATTACGAACACAGAAGTTTCCATGTTCTTCAAATCATCTAAACTTTTATCAGAAATAGAAGCTAATTCAACTTCAAATCCTTTAGATTTTGCAGCTTTTGCAAATTCATCAGCTATTCCCTCTGAATTTCCAGTTTCTGTACCAAATAAAACAGCGACTTTTTTACTCATTCTTTATAGATTATAACACTGCTAAATCCCAGGATCAAAAGCAGCTACACCTTCAGAAGAATTTATAGACTCTGCTTCAGTTTTTGTGAAGCTAAGAGCATCTTTGATGATAGAGCGACTTTTTTTACATTCATCACCAGATAAATTTCTAGGGTAAGGGATGTCAAATTTTTCATCTAAGACTTTTTTGCTGTTTGAATTTAAAACGACTATTCGATTTGCTAATAGTAAAGCTTCATCAACACTGTGAGTGATAAAAAGAATAGTTTGCTTCAATTCGTTCCAAATCCGAATTAACTCGTCCTGAAGGTTTTTACGAGAAATTTCATCTAGTGCGCCTAGAGGTTCATCAAGAAGTAATATTTCAGGTTGGACTGCAAGTGCTCTTGCAATAGCAACTCTTTGTTGCATTCCTCCAGAAAGCTCACTGATTTTAGATTTTGCAAAATTGACTAAGTCTACAAGCTCGAGGTAACGGACAGCGTGAAGTAATCTATCACCTTTATTTTTGATTTTACTCTTTAAGCCAAAGCTAACATTTTCAATTACATTTAGCCATGGAAATAAGGCATAGTCTTGAAAGACAACGGCTCTTTTAATATCTGGTTTAGTGATCAGTTCATTATTAAACAGTGCTTCTCCTGTGTAACCTCTTTCAAAGCCCGCAATAATATTTAGTAGAGAGCTTTTACCACAGCCAGATGGACCTAAAATACAAACAAAATCACCTTTATTGATATCTAATGACAGATCATTAAATAGGCTGTGAGTTTTACCTTTGCCTGTGAATTTTAGATTCAGATTTTTTAGTGAAATTGTCATTTATGTCTGGTAGTAATTGAGTTGTTTTTCAAGCTTTTTAAATATTATATTATCTGTGAGATAACCGACTACAGCAATTATAACTATCATGGCAAGGACTTGTGACATATCAGAGAGGCTTCTACCTAATTCTAGAGTTTGACCCAGTCCATAGCCATTTACAAATAATTCACCAGCAATTAAAGCGCGCCAAGCAAAGGCCCAGCTTAGTCTCATGCTACTTAGGAGTTGTGGAAGAATAGCTGGGATAATTACTCTTTTGTAGATGCTACTGCCGCTACAACCAAGTGAAAGACCAGCTTGGATTAATTTAGGTGGAATATTATTGATGCTAGTTTGTACTCCTAGTGCTGCAGGAATAAAGGCTTCTAAAATTACTATGAA
Source organism: uncultured Candidatus Melainabacteria bacterium (assembly GCA_937927525.1). Lineage (GTDB taxonomy): Bacteria > Cyanobacteriota > Vampirovibrionia > LMEP-6097 > LMEP-6097 > DT-14. The sequence continues at coordinate 7,489 of CALBDR010000085.1, read as the reverse complement.
AAGGACTGCAGCTTCAGATATTCCAAACCATAATAGTGCTAAGGGGACCCAAGCAACGCTTGGGATTGATTGAAGGGCTGTTAAACAAGCACCTATGCTATCACTGAGATACTTGAAACGAGAGATACCCAAGCCCACGATTAAACCTAAAACTACAGCTAGAAAGTAGCCTATTAAAACTCTCCTAAATGAATTACTTAATGCAAGTAAATAGTCACCATCACTAAAACCAAAGTTAATGGTTTCTATTACCTTAAAGGGACTAGGTAATAAATAGTCAGGGTAAATTTTTAAATAGCAAACTAAAGCCCATATTAATATGAGCGCGCTAAAAAACAGAATCCTAATGACAAGGCTTTGCCTTGTAAATTTAGGCATGGTGCAATTTTATCACTTCTTTTTGAAAGATTCTGGGTCTACTTTATCGCTGATATTGACTATCGAAATTTTCCCATTGTGCACAGTTGATTTGAGATCTTGATAGGTGGTGTTCTTGTCTCTAGAAACTGATATATGACCTTCTAGATCTGAGGCATTCTCTAAAATTTGATTAGGCATGGTTTTAAAATAGTTAATTTTTTTAGCCATTTTATCCTTAGTATCATCGCTAAGGGCTGGAAGATCGCTTAACCTTCTTCTCTTTTTTGCCGGTTTGTTTTCTGGTGAGTTATTATCAGCCATTTACCTTACTTTAACAGTATAAAGTTAATTTCTAATAAAAATATACCCTTAAAAATGGCATTTTAGTGCTGAAATTTTTTATAATAAGTATTTGGTATTTATCTATATGAATAAAATTCAAGAACTATCTGAAAGTCAAGTAAATGGGTTTGTTAGCCTTCTCAAAGATTCAGACACTTCGGTTTTATCTTTAATGGCTCAGCAGGTTAGTTCATTAAGTCCTGAATCTCTTAAGATGATTAGTGAAAGAGCCTCACAATCAAATGACGAAGCATTGCTAGATAACTGGTACCATGCATCAAGATTAAGTCTTAAGTATATGATTGAAGATTGGAAAAGACTTCATCACCAAGACTTGGAAAAAGGTTTATTTTTAGTTTCTAGAATTTATACACCTTATTTAGACCAAGAAAAGTATTCAGCGACTTTAGATTCATATGCTAAAAGAGTTGCTGAAAGCTTGAATGCTAAAGCCACTACTGATGATACTGTTAAAGCTATAAATAGAGTGCTTTTTGAAGAAGAGAAATTCTCTGGAAATCAGTCTAATTATTATGATATCCGTAATAATTTTTTACACACAGTTTTAGAAACTAAGCTTGGGAACCCCATTATGCTCTCGGCGATTTATATTTTAGTTGCTAAGCGTTTGGAAGTTGAAGTTCATGGTATCGGAGCACCTGGTCACTTTATTATTAAATTTGCTGATCAGTATTTAGATCCTTTTTTCTCTGGTCGAAAGATCACTAAAGAAGAGTGTGTGATTCGTGCTCAGGAATTAAGTGTTTTTTGGAGAGATGAGTATTTAGAGCCGATTGAAGATGCTTTTATAGTAGCTAGATGTGTTCGTAATTTAGTTGCTATTTATAAAAGAAATAATGAGCTTGATAAAGCTGCTGATGTTTCAGAGATTCTTAAGCTCATCTAACTGGGATTTACTAATAATTTATTCTTTTTAAGGCAATAACCCATTGAGGAAGAACATAGCCGAAGCTTGTTACTTTCTCGTACTGTTTCATTATTGGTTTATAGTATTTAATATCTTCTTCAAGCCAGAGTGAACGCATTTTATTAAAGTTAATCTGTGCCATATTTAAATATATTCTACTTTTTTGAAGCTTGCTTTGTGACTCAGTCATGCTTGAGTTACTTGGGTTTCCGAATTTATTTCCTTGCTGACTTTCAAGTAAGCTAAGCAGTGCTAAAATCCTATAGGCTTCAGCTAGTTCATAGAAATCTAATGTTTTAGGGAATAAGATATTTTGATTTTTTGCGATAATTTTTTTACTTTCAACGTTGATTTCTTCTTTAGCTAAGCGAATTATATTGTTATAGTCACGAATTTTCTCTTCAATACCAGCTTTTGCTTCTATTTTAAATTCAGCTTTTGCATTTTCTAAGAATTTGATGAGAAGAAAAAGATATTCTAAGCGACTTGGGAAGTAAGGACTACGGTTGTCAATCATGAATAGTTTTTTGAATATCGGATAACTAAGAATAATGTTTTTTTTATTTGATTCTTTTACATTTAAGTTAAGTAAGTCTGTTTCAGTGATATTTTTATCAAAGAAAATCTGTTTTAATTCAAGTTGAGCTTTTTCTATTTCATTTAAACCAAGTTCAGCAGCTGCTTTGAAGTTTTGTTCAAATATATATATTTTTTTCAAATCCTCTTTGAAACTTTTTTCCTTTGGAAAAGACTTAACAAGTTCAGTTAACAATGCTTTAGCTTCAATAATTTCTCCAGAGGAGATTAATGCAATAGAAAAATACTTTGCATTTTCCTCATCTGTAATCTTTACTTTACTGTAATAGTCACTAAGAACAGCCTCTACTTGTGCTGCTAATAATAATTCTTTGTTTAATTTAGTACTGTTCTCCGCGTGTGCGCTATTTAGACCAAGAGCCAAAGCTAATGTAATTAAGATTTTAGTGGTTCCGAGCTTCATAGATTAAATAAGTACTCGGCATTTTTAGTAGTTACTTGCATGATTTCTGATAAATCTTTCCCATAAACTTCGCTTAAGCACTCTGCTACGTATTTTACATAGCTAGGTTCATTTCTTTTTCCACGTTTCGCTTGAGGAGCTAAATATGGACAATCAGTTTCGACTAAAGTTTTTTCTAATGGTAATTTGCTCGCAACTTCTCTAAGGTTCTCAGTTTTTTTAAAAGTTACTATCCCTGACCAAGATATATAAAAGCCTAAATCTATACAAGCTTCAGCAAATTCCAAATCGCCTGTATAGCAATGAATCGTTCCATTTCTATCACGCTTAGTGTTTTTGAAATTCTCGGTTAAGATCGCAAGAGTATCTTCCCAAGCATCTCGAGTATGGATAATTAATGGTAACTTGTAAGTTTGAGCAAGATTGATTTGTTCTTGGAAGATTTCTCTTTGTTTTTTTTGTTCTTCTTGTTCAGTGCAGTGAAAGTAATCTAAGCCTGTTTCTCCGATAGCTCTAATTTTGTGGTCATCTTTCTTGGTTTCTTCAACTAGTATTTGATTTAATTGCTCTCCTGAACTATCTTCCCAGGAAGAAACTTCTATAGGGTGAACTCCTAAAGCTATGAAAAGGTTTGCTAGTGAGTTATTACCATTAAATTCTCTACTAAGATCTAGTAGCTCAGGAATTTCTCTAATTCTACAGCAAGAGTGAAGGATTTTTTTTACACCTTCGCTGTAGGCTCTAGCCATTATTTCTTCACGGTCTTCTGCAAAGTCTGGAAAATTTACATGGGCATGTGTATCAACAAGCATGATTTAGATTATATAGTAAACCTCCCAAGTTTCCCTAATATTACTGTTCGTATTTACACTTACCAACTTTACGAACAAACTTCTTTCTTTGATCCAGTCTATTCTTTATTGATTTTTGTTTTTTTGTAATTCCATCTACGATAAATTGATTAGCTTCCCAGCTTTTTTGGAGTTTTTCTTGAGCTTTTTTACTTAATTTATGGGTTCTTCTTAGTTGATTGATTTGGCTGATTACTATGGCTCTTAAAGAAGCCTTTTCTAAACAGAGATTATAATCTCCTTCATCAAATGCCTGACTTAATTCATCATCAATGATTTTTAGTTCTTTCGTGCAATCTTCAAAGTTGTTGAATTTCTTCATTCCCCTGCTCCTTTTAAAAAAATTCTTATCCTATGGCTGCTTGTTGCTGCTGTAATTCAGCGTTTAAAGTATCTAGCTGTGAATATTGTCTGATTAATCTTTCTTCAAAAGCTGAAATATTTTCTTCGGCTCTGAAAATCTGGTCGTCTAAATCTCGAATTCTTCTTGATATAGTATCGTCTAAAGTATTGAAAATTGCGTCAGTACCGGATACATAAGTGGCTAAGAATTCATCAAGTTGGACAAAAAGTCCTTGAGAACCATCTGTAAATGGTGGTATCTCACTATCAGTTTTTCCAAAAAATAATGTATTTAAGGAACTTGGATCAGCTGCTAATGCATCTGAAAATAGACTTGTGGTAATGGTATAGCCTGAGAATTCATCATTGACTAAGTCACTTTTTAAACCTATTTCAATTGCTGATTTATATGCTTCAGGGTTTGCATTATCAAAGACAGAGATTAAGATTCGTTTGATACCTTGCTCTAGACCTCTAGCTATGGTTAAGTCTGATCTTCTTGTATCCGAAAGAATACCGTTAATTTCATTTAAAACTGCATCAATTCTACTCTTGTACTGACTACTATCTTCTATGATTGCTACTCTTACAGGATCTGTTGTTGTTTCTTTTAGGGATAAAGTGACTCCGTCTATAATTCCACCGACGCTATTACTATTACTGACCAAAGTTTGCCCATTATTAAGTGTTGAAATTTGGAATTCAGCATTATCACCTAATGTTTCATTTGTGATACCTAGTATTGTTTCGATATTACTATCTGTCGAACTAATTGGAATAGTTAGAGCACCAGTTCTAGTATTAGTTAATTTGAAAATTCCACTCAGTTCGTCATAGTTTGCTTTAACGTTAGTTGCACTAGTATTATTTATAAGCCTGACTAAATCATCAATGGTATCATTACTTGGATCCAAGCTAATTTCATGTCCATTAATTGACATATTGGTTCCTGTTATACCAAGTGTATCTAAAGTATCTGTTTCCCTAGGGGTAGAAATATTCTGTATACCTACTACTGTACCTGAGTTGATAAATGCGTTATTTAGACCTAGAACGGATAAAAGTGTACTAGTGTCTCCAGCGGAACCCATATTTGTGACACCGTCGAGTTGAACTTGTCCATTGACTAGGCTTGCTGTTACTCCTGTGAAATTATTTGTGAAGAAATCTAGAACTGTTTGAACTGTAGTGGTAGAGCCTAAAGTTTCATCGGTTAAATCAAAGTTTGTAACTATGTTACTGTCGGCAGAACTGACGGTAATGGAGCTAGCACCAATATTGCTATTTCTTAATGAGAATTTACCTGTATTAGAGTCATAAGCAGCAGTAACATCGAGTCCAGTGGTGTTGTTGATGGTGTCAATTAATGAGGCAATAGTATCTACCGCTGGGTCAAAAGTAATATCTGTTCCATTGATTGTTAGTAAAGTTCCGTTGATTCCCATCGTATCGAGAGTGTCTGTTGACCTAGGAATGGAAAGGTCTTGTGTTCCTGTAGCGATGTTCGTATTAGTATCTATACTGTCTGTCGTTAAACCCACAGCAGCAAGTAAATCACTGGTATCAGCAGCATCCCCAAGAGATGTAATCCCAGTAAGCTCAATACTACCGTTTATTAGTGAGGCACCGACGCCAGCAAAATTATTGGTGAAAAAATCTAAAACTGATTGAACATCAGTTAAGCCAGTAACAGAAGCACTCGTTCCATTTACTGTTACAGTTCCATCTGCGATAGCAGTAACTCCATTTAAATTGATATCAGCTATTAGACTGCTTGTGGATACACCATTACTTAATTGTCCTGCTGTTTGTAAAACAGTAGCTGTTTCTGTTAAATCAGGTAGTGTAACGGTTTCATTGTTTATGGTTACTGTTCCCTCTTCTAATCTCCCTCTAAAGTTAGCTTCTGAGATGCTACTAGCTGTTGTGAGTCCTCTATCTATATAACTAGCTGACTGTTTTATTGTCTCTGTTGCAAGTCTTAAAATATTTAAATCAAAATTTTGTGGTGTTGCGGTTCCAAAAATTTTAACTTCTGCTTTATCACTATTTGATACAGTCCCTGAATTTGAGATTAATGAGTTTACTCCTTCTGTAACATCAGTGATATCTAAAGTACCCTTTAGTGTATTAACTTTACCCTCAAGTGAGCCCAAGTCACCTTGTTCTAATCTAATGTCTTTTTGTTTTTGTTCTAATGGAGCAATTCTGCTCTGAGTTTCAAGCTGAACTAACTGCGAAACCAGGGCATTCGAATCAAAAGAAGAGTTCAAACCTAAAAAACTTACACTCATATACTATATTTATTTATCCAAAATATGGTCTGCCTCTAAATAGATAAAACTGTTGTTTTTATTAGTAAAAGCTAAGTTGTATGTATGATTTGTTATAATGCAATGCATGCATATCGGGGTCATTATGGACGGTAATAGAAGATGGGCTAAAGCTCAGGGTAAAGCTAGTTCTGATGGTCATAAAGCAGGAGTTTTAGCCTTAAGAAGCTTAATTAAAGCCTCGATTGATCGAGGTGTAGACTTTTTAACGGTCTATGCATTTTCTTCTGAGAATTGGAAGCGTTCTAAAACAGAGTTAGACTTTTTATTTACTCTATTGAGAGAATCTGCTCAGAAAGAATTAAGGAACCTAAAAGATCAAGGCGTTCGCGTAAAGTTTATCGGCGACTTATCAGTTTTTAAAAACACTAAAATGGGTGATGCTCTTGAGCAGCTGGAGCAAGAGACTGAAATGAACACTAAGTTGAATTTGAATGTCGCTTTAAACTATGGTTCTTTTGCTGAATTAAAACACAGTGCTGAATGGATATTGAACAACTTAGATTTAGATCAAATAATTCATCTAAATGAAGATATTTTTTCTCAGTATCTATATACGAATGAAAGCCCACCAATAGATTTAGTTATTCGTACCGGGGGTAAACAGAGATTAAGTAATTTTATGCTTTGGCAGGCTTCTAAAGCTGAGCTTTATTTTACTGATATGTATTGGCCTGATTTTGACGAAGAGATATTTGATGAAGCTTTATCTAGATTAGATTTTAAGTATGCTTGTGTAAGATAATTTCTGCTATTTGCTACTGTGAGGTTAGTTTCGTAAAAACTTTGGTTATATTATAGGTAGAGCTATGCAAGTTAGACCTGATATTAATATTAATACTCGTTTTTATCGCGATGCTTGGTTAGAGATAAATCTCGATAATTTAGAAGATAACTTAAAAACTATTCACCAGCAGTGTAGGAAGCCTTTGATTTTAGTTCTTAAAGCAGATGCCTATGGGCATGGTGCTGGAGTTATAGCTAATATGCTCGACTCTTATGAGTTCGTCGATTCTTATGCTGTAGCAAATATCGATGAAGCTTTAAACTTAAGACAATCTACTAATAAAAGAATAATGGTTTTAGGGATTACTCCTGAGTGGTCTTATGGAGTGGCTCTCGAAAAAGATATTGAGCTTACTATTTGTGACTTAGCTTCAGCTGAGAAGCTGCAAAAAATGGCTGCTGATATGGAAAAAGTAGCTAAAGTTCATTTGAAAATCGATACTGGAATGAATAGAATCGGTTTTAAAATGGATAAGCCTGAAGAGTTTAAAGAAATAGTAAGAAAAATAGATATTCTATTTAATTTAAAAATTCAGAGTATATATTC